>JBDHDY010000001.1:0-43898 GCA_039591275.1 Gemmatimonadota bacterium
TCGGCTGGACGACGATCTGTGCGGAGTCGAAGCCCACCTGACGCTCCACTTCACGAGCCAGATACGAGGAGACAGCCGTCACCCCCGCCGCACCTCGCAGCACACGTTTAGCCAGCCATCTAGCCATGCTCGAGTGCTTTAGGAGTGCGACATCCGTCCCGTGTAGGGTCACGACGTACGGGCAGTTCGGACCGAGGCGGGCCAGCCAGGCACCGAGGCCCCCGGGGACCCACCAGTGCGCGTGGACGAGCTCAACCGCAGCCTTGCGGCGCCGACGGGAAATCTCGCGCGCCTGCGATCCGATGAGGCTAGCCACAGTGAGAGTCCCCAGCAGACCTCGTCCGCGCTCCACCATCGATCCGGTGTACGCGAGGGTCTCGTGAGATTTGGGGGCGTAACGGACTTTGGACACTGACACGCCACGCTGCAGTTCGTGTCCGCCCTGTCCCCGATCTGCGGGTGCTATCACCTCGAGCGCGTGCCTGCGAGCCCTCAACGCGATTGCCAAACGCTCGACGAACGCACCCGCGGTCTCCACGCCATCTCGGGTAGGCATGCGTCACGAACAGAACGTTCATGCGGCGCTACATTTTGTCCCGCTTGAGTTCGGCAACTAGGCGTTCCAGCGAGCGGTTCACGGCCCGAAGCTCGTCTCGTGATCCCGCGAGCATCTCCCCCACAAAGCCAAATCCGAACAGCGCAACTCCAGTGATGACGAGCACCATTACGAGGTCCAGCAGCGGGCGGAAGCCAACGCCGTACCAAAATCGCAACACGAGCGCCGCTACACCAACTAGAAATCCCAAGGTGAATAGAATCCCGCCCGATACACCGAAGAACAGCATCGGTTTCCGGCCAAAGCGCAGCTGGAACCACACGGAGAGCAGATCTGTCAGGCCCACCGGGATGCGTCCAATACCGAATTTCGACTGGCCCGCTCGTCTTGGGAACAAGGTCACTGGCCTCTCCGCTACCCGAAATCCTTCCGCGTGAGCCATCACGACCATAAAACGGTGCCAATCCGGGCGCGTTGGCATCACCTCGACCACCTCACGGCGGTAGGCCTTCACGGCGTTGAGATCGGTGACGCGCACTCCAAAGAGCCAGCGACAAAGCGCGTTGTAGACACCGGAGACGAACCTCTTGTCATAGTTGCCCTGCTTGGCTCCGGTAACCATCTCAACTTTGCCTGCGAGGATCGGCTCTACTAGTGATGGGATTTCACGAGGCGTGAACTGCAAGTCAGCCGGGTAGAAGACGAAAACATCTCCCCTAGCCACGTCGCCAGCAGATTTGAGGGCGTCCGCAATGCCGCGCTGGTTGCGATGGGTAACGATCCGCAGAAAACGGTGCTCCGATGCGAGCCCTCGTAGCACCTCCGCTGTACCATCAGCCGAGCCGTCGTCGACAACCACCAGCTCACATGCAAAAGTCGCGTCCCCCAACGCACTCACGAACTCTCGCACGAACTCCGGCAGATTCTCGGCTTCGTCCTTAGCAGGAACGAGAACACTGACGTCAACACCATCACTGGTCGATGCGAGGCTCATACCCTTTTGCGCATTCTAGCAGGCAGAATCCCCAGTTGATCACGGTACTTAGCGACTGTGCGTCGGGCGATGCGAATGCCACGTAGCTGGAGCGCGTTAACGATGTCCGAGTCGGTAAGGGGCTTTGAGGGAAGCTCATCAGCAACGAGCTTCCGAATCTGGGCCTTCACCGCACGTGCACTCGCATCCTCACCGGTCGTGGTACCAAGGCTGCTCGAGAAGAAGAACTTGAGAGGGAGCATGCCCCGTGGCGTTTGGACATACTTCTGATTGGTCACACGGCTCACGGTCGATTCGTGCATGCTGATGACGTCTGCCACCTCTCGCAATGTGAGTGGCTTCAGGTGTTCGACGCCCTTCTCGAAATAGTCCCGCTGTCTGTCAACGATGAAGTTCATGACCTTGAGCATGGTCTGGCGACGTTGCTCGATCGCCTGGATCAACCAGGTAGCTCCGTTCAATTTGTTGGTTATGAACTCGCGATTCTCTCCCACGAACTTCTTCTTGTCGCCTGCAATTTCCTGATAGATCTTACTGATCCGCAAGCGTGGCATGCCGGTGTCGTTGAGAAACACACGGTACTCACCGTCGATTTTCTCGACGAGCAGATCCGGTGTCACGTACCCATCGTCACTTTGGGAAAAACGGAGCCCCGGCTTTGGGTCGAGCTTTGCCAGCAGATCGGCGCCGTCCTGCACCTCTTTGGGATCGAGGCCGTAGCGCTTCGCTAAATCACTCCAACGGTGCTGGATCAAGTCGTCGAATGCCTCAGACACGAGCCGGTAGGTGAGGGTCTCTTGCTGCCCGTCCTTCGCGAGCTGCAGGAGGAGGCATTCTCTGAGATTGCGGGCGCCAATACCAGGCGGATCGAGATCTTGGATGATCGCGAGAACCTCCTCGGCTTCGAGCAGCGTGTAGGGAGCAACGCTCGGCTCCTCGTCGTCCGGCGGCGCTTTCTTTCGCTCCCCCTCTTCCTCTAGCACACCTGTCGCACTGGAGTCTGCATCTGCCGGCGGCACCGCTTCTGACTCGGCGTCGGCATCGTGGTTCGTCGCCTCTTCTTCGAGCATCTGTCGTGCGGCCTCCAATATCTTGTTGGCCCCGTCGACGATCTCTTCTAGGGAGGCTTGCAGGTATCCGTCATCCGCGATGTTGCCGATGAACTCTTCCGATAGAAAACGTTGCCGCGGCGTCAGCTCCAGCAGTAGCAGCTGCTCGCTCAAGTGATCCGAGAGACTCCGGACGCCAACCGGTACTCGCTCGAACACCTCTCGCTCCTCGTATTCACCGCGAGATCCGCCAACCTGGAAACCATCGAGAATGATCTCCTCCCAGTCGATTTCATTCTCTTTTTCCGCCTGCTCCTGCTCTTGCTCCTGCGTTGCCGTTTCTGCCGCCAGCTCCTCGTCTTCCGCCTCAACCATTTCGAGGAACGGATTTGTCAGCAGTTCTGTCTTCAGATGTTGTTGCAGGTCGAGTTGCGGCATGTAGAGCAAATCCATGGCCTGATACAGGCGCGGATTCATCCGCATCTCCTGCCGCATCACCGCCGCCTGCTGGAGCGAAGTCTTCATACCGAGGCTCCCAGGCGCTCCCGAAGTCTTGCCGTCAGCGTCGGACCCAGGTAGAGATCGGCGACCCGGTCGTCAAGCACCAGGTCCCGCACCGATCCCGAGACCTGCACTTGGCCCTCGAACATGATGTACGCGCGATCCACGATATCGAGCGTCTGTTCTACGTTGTGGTCCGTGATCAATACGCCGATACCGCGACGCCGCAGCCCGGCCACAATGGTCTGGATATCATGGACGGCGATAGGATCTACCCCCGCAAATGGCTCGTCCAGGAGCATGAACTTCGGCTCAGTGACCAACGCGCGGGTGATCTCGAGCCGCCGCCGCTCCCCTCCGGACAGATTATATGCCGCCACATGACGCAGATGCTTGATCGAGAGCTCGTCGAGAAGTGAGTCAAGCCGCTGGTGTCTCTCGTCATCGTTCAGCTTCAGGGTCTCGAGAATCGCCATGACATTTCCTTCGACAGAAAGCTTCCGAAAGACCGAGGGCTCCTGGGCAAGATATCCAATGCCCCGCCTGGCCCGCTTGTACATTGGCAGCCCCGAGATGCTCTGCCCGTCGATGAAAATGTCTCCCTCGTCTGGACGAATCAGTCCTACGATCATGTAGAAAGATGTTGTCTTCCCCGCACCATTCGGACCCAGCAACCCGACGATCTCGCCCTGACGCACCTCAACGTCCACCTGGTCCACCACACGACGACGTTTGTAGATCTTGGTGATGCCTCGAGCGGACAATGTGCTACCCCACCCATCCTCACCGGGAGGCACATGACCGGTGGCCTCAGAGCTGTGCACCGCCTCCTGGGAGATATCCATCAACACGTCACGGGCGGTTTGGACATCGGCGTGAACGATGTCGTGCAACTCACTTGAGAGTCGAATGACTGTCTCCGTATCCAAGTTGTCCGGCAGCGGCTCGAGCACTCCTGCGGTTGCCAACCTAGGAAGCACCGACCGTTCCAGATGGCGCCGCACTTCATCGACCGACAGGGCGCCACCTACTTGTCCGATGTCCCCGCGATCTTCCCGGTGCAGTTCGAGATGGTCTTCACGATACACCACAGCCATTTCGCCAAACGTCGGAGAACGATTCTCCAGCACACAGCGCAGCAAGGCTGCGATCGCCAGCGACTGCGAGGCACCTTTACCCTTGAACCGAGTATGCAGTTCGACGTTCATCACGGTACTCGTTGAGGGACCGGCTCAACGTGGACGCCGTCCGCTTCGCCCACGACATCGACCTGCCGCACACCGAACGCAGCAAAGCTCGCCAAGATCCTCGAACCTCGGGAGTAGTTGATGTCCGGCGGGACATCGACTTGGAGGGGATCGTAGATCCGGTAGAAGGCCTGTGCATTCCCTGTCGCCTCCAACTCAACCAGTACCCGCTGACCGGTCGCCGTGGTGTCAAAGCGTGCCACCACGGTGTCGCCAGCCACCCAATCCGGATCCGTGTCGGCACTGTCACGCGACGAAAGAGCGCGGGCCAGACCATAACCCCGCACCTCTGTGAGTTCCTGATCGGGGGCATCCACTACCAACGAATCCGCGATGAGGGTGTATGCGTCAGATTCCGCCGTCGAGCGTGTTGAATCTCCCCACGCAGTCCCACCTTGAATTGCTCCGTCGAAGAGGGAAAACTCCACCGTGTCCGAGCGGATGTGCCAGTCGGCGCTCTGTGCCTTCGCTTGACGAACCGCCTGAACCCAGCTCAGCTCATTGTCGATAAAGGAGAAAGCGATTTCGTCACCGGATAGGCTAAACGCATCGAGGTCGCCGCTCTGGACCTCGGCTTTACCTATCAGCAGTCCTTCACCCGCTTCCAATCTCAGCTGCGCACTGTCGCCTGTGGCGTGGAAGTCGCTTCGATCTATCGTCACGTTGCCCCAGGCGAAGGCTACGTCACTGCCGTAGAGCCGCACTTGGTCTCCGATAACGATGTACGGTTCCGCCCCCGCCGTATCGCTGGCAGATCGATACTCAACCGTCGGTCGGTTGTTCGCAAAGAGCTCCGTCTCCTCGCGAAGGCCGGCTACGCTGCGGAAGTACGTGAGGTTCGGACCCGTCAGAACCGAGCCAGTCTCAAGATTGACGAGCCGTACATTGTCGTACGCCTCAAGTCGCTCATCGACAAAGAAATATGACGAACGATCGGAATCGAGCGTGACCGTGGAATCACGGAACCGGACATCACCGAACAGGTCAAACTGTAGCCGGTCGGAATAGTACGCGATCGAATCCGCCTGCATCGACGTCGTCTGGCCCTCGCAGTGCGCGCCGACTCCTCCTCCCGCAAACTGCCCTTCGCGACCACCACCATAATCAACCTGTCGCCAGGTGCCCGCACTATCGAGCACGACAGTGCACGGGCGAGCTTCCTGCGCCGCAACGGCACGTGGCATCAGCCCCAGGATCCAGACGGCCAGTAGGGTGAGCATCGAGCATCGCGTGATCGTCATTGGTTCCCTGGGTTGATTCGACCCACCGTGCCCCGTGGGTTCGTCGCCGTCACGCTGGAGAAATCGGGATCCGCTGTGAACGCGGTTCCCTCCAGATGCCGGCCGGGTTCATCGAACACGAACGCCTCCGGCCCTGTGAGCTCATCGGAGGAGGGGTCGTATCTCAGAATGGTCGTCGTCAGCCGCTTGCCATCGGGCGTCACGCCGACGACGTCCCCTCGAGCCTCCATCTCAGCAGTACGCCATCGATAGGTGCCTTCATTCGCGTCGATGGTCGAGCTCTCCTCTCCTTGCGCACCGAAGAAAACGACCGTCAGTGTGAACAACTCCGCCAACTGCGATGCCTCATAGAAGTACGCGCTGTCCGCTTCCACCCTAGCCCTGAGCACTCCGTCATGGGTCAGCGTGTGGATCAACCCGTACACCACCTGGTCGGCCGTGTCTGCGCCGGTCACAGTAGTGGGCGGCTGCTGCGGTCCGGAACAACCTAGGGCCACCGCACCGTAGATACCCAGTAGCAATACGGTGAGTCTAAAAGGCACGGCTCACCCTCCGCGATGTCTCACCGCGTTCGGCAAGATATCGCTCCACCAATCCGTCCCACTCTCCCCGCGCTTTGAGCAAGGCTTCCGCAAACTCCCGCACCGCTCCTCGCCCACCTGGTGCGTCAGTAATGTAGTACGCCAGCTTTTGCACCTCAGGCACTGCATTTCTCACGGCTACCGGAAGGGCAACTCTCGCGAGGAGGGGAAGGTCGGGCAGATCATCGCCCATGAAAGCCGCATGTTCAAAGGTCATACCTTCACGCGAGAGAATTTGCTCGAACGCGGGAAGTTTCCTGGCAAGATCATCCTGTACCACTTCGTCAACGCCAACCTCCTCCGCTCGTACCCGAGTGGCGTCCGAAACGCGCCCCGACACCAACACGACCTTGATCTCTGCAGTCCTCATCAATAGGATCCCGATGCCATCCTGGATGTCAAACCGCTTGAGCTCCACGGGTTGGCTTCCCGACGCCCCCACGTAAATGCCTCCATCCGTGAGTACACCGTCCACGTCCAGGCCGACGATGCGGATCCGACGGGCCATCAGTGGTTCAAGCACTGACAGCACTCCGTTGTCTCGCTTGCTCCTGTACTTCCAGCGCACGCTCAATCAGATCACCCAGTTCCGCCAAGGGCCACATTGTGGCGCCGTCGCTGGGCGCGACCTCGGGTTGCGGGTGCGTCTCGAGAAAGAAACCATCCGCCCCACCGGCGGCTGCGGCTAGAAGCAACGCCGAGACCGAATCCCGGTCGCCGCCGCTTCCGCCGTCGGCTCCTTTGCCGGGCTGCTGCACGGCGTGCGTTGCGTCGAACAAGACTGTTGCCTTCGTCGCTGAGCGGAGCCTGCCGAAGTTCCTCATGTCCACGACCAAGTCGCCGTAACCAAAAAATGTGCCCCGCTCCGTCACAGCGATCTCCGTTCCACCCGCACTTCTCACTTTCGCCACGGCACCGGCCATCGCATGCGGTGCCATCCACTGCCCCTTTTTGATGTTGACCGGCAGGTTAGTGCGGCCGGCAGCGACGAGCAGATCGGTTTGGCGACACAAGAACGCCGGCACCTGCAAGGCGTCAACCACCGCGGCTACCGCAATCACTTGACTCGGCTCGTGTACATCCGTCAGAACCGGAAGTCCTGTTTCACTGCGAACACGTTCCAAGGCCTCGAGCCCTGCTTCGAGTCCGGGGCCGCGGGGAGCGTCGGGGTTCGACCGATTTGCCTTATCAAAGCTCCCTTTGTACAGGATGCGAAGGCCGAGCCTTTCAGCAAGCTCGGCCAACTGTTCACCTACCGTCAGGTTCAGTCCGTCGTCCTCGAGAACACAGGGCCCCGCGACGAGGACCGGTGACGGCCATCGCGAAAAGGTCATCTCACTCCGGCTTTCGTCAACTCCTCGCTCACCATCTGCTGCTTGCGCTCAATCGCCGCAGCGATGAAGCTTGCAAACAAAGGATGCGGGCGTGTCGGGCGAGACCGCAGTTCCGGATGGAACTGGCAGCCGATGTACCACGGATGATCAGGGTATTCGATCAACTCGACGAGCGAGCCGTCGGGTGAGAGTCCAGTGCACCGCATGCCATGCTCCGCCAGGAGATCCCGGTACGCATTGTTCACTTCGTACCGGTGACGGTGGCGCTCGCCGACCTCTCCTTCTCCGTATATACGGGCCGCCCGTGATTCCGGTCGCAAGCGACACGGATATACACCGAGGCGCATAGTGCCGCCGAGGTCCTGCACGTCCCGTTGTGAGTTCATCAGCGAGATCACAGGCTGTTCACACTCAACTTCGAACTCGCTGGAGTTCGTATCCCTCATGCCGCAAACATTGCGGGCGAACTCGATGATCGCCGTCTGGAGACCCAAGCAGATACCGAAGAACGGGAGTTTTTCTTCCCGCGCCCAACGGACTGCTTCGATCATGCCTTCGACACCACGGTCGCCGAATCCTCCGGGCACCAACAGGCCGTCGTGCTTCAGGAGAATGCGTTCGGCGTCTTTTAGGGTTGAGAACTTGGCGCTGGGAAGCCAGTGGAGATCGACGCCTACGTTGTTTGCAATTCCCCCGTGCACCAGGGCTTCACGAATGGACGTGTAGGAATCCGCGAGCTCCGTGTATTTGCCGACGATCGCGATGCTGACTCGCGCAGCCGGCTCCAACACTCGTTTGACCAGGGTTTCCCACTCACCGAGGTCCGGATCGTTGACTTCGAGGGCGAGCCTGCGACACACCTCGCGATCCAGCCCCTGCTTGTGCAGTTCGAGTGGTACCTGATAGATGGTGTCGACCGTACGACTTTCGACAACGCAGCCAAAATCGACGTTGCAGAAAAGCGCGATCTTGCGCTTGATATCCTCGGAGAGTGGATGATCGGTTCGACAGATCAACAAATCCGGCTGAATCCCGATCTCCATCAATCCGCGGACAGAATGTTGTGTCGGTTTTGTCTTCAGCTCACCCGTCGCAGCAATGTACGGAACCAACGTGAGATGGATGAACAGCGCGTTCTCCCGCCCCACCTCCTGGCGAAATTGCCGGATCGCTTCGAGGAACGGCAACGACTCCATATCGCCAACCGTTCCGCCGATCTCCGTAATCACCACGTCGTGCTCGGGACCCAATCGCCGAATCGCGGTCTTGATTTCATCGGTAATGTGGGGAATCACCTGAACTGTACCACCTTGGTACTCCCCACGCCGCTCCTTGGTAATCACCGACAGGTAAACACGACCCGCAGTGACGTTGTTCACCTGCGAGAGCGACTTGTCGATGAAGCGCTCGTAGTGCCCAAGGTCTAAATCCGTTTCGGCACCATCATCAGTGACATACACCTCACCGTGTTGATAGGGTGACATGGTGCCGGGATCGACGTTGATGTACGGATCGAACTTCTGGATGGTGACTTTCAATCCGCGCTCAACCAGGAGGCGTCCCAACGAAGCCGCTGCGATTCCCTTCCCCAAGGATGAAACCACACCGCCGGTTACGAAGATGTACTTCGTTGTCATTCGGTCACTCGCGACATGAGTTTGGCGTTTCAGGATATTCTGGACGTTCCTCGGTACTCAATGTATCTCCAGCAAGGCACAATGGGTCTGTGAGGGGCCCCACAGCATCTGATCCAACCGACCGGCCGCCGCCACGGCTCAATTCGCCTGCCCCCACACCGTACACCATCAAGCCGCCACGGCATGTCGTTCCACCCCATCCCCGGCTGGCGGATGGAGGATTCGACTCAAGGGCTGTGGAGGCAGGTTTGGAGGGTTTGATCCAATCGGCTCTGGTGGCTCCGAACCGAATCCGCGGCTGGCCCCCAACACACAGGAGGAAATCTGCCGTGAGTCTGGTGGATCCGGCCGAGGGCGGGATCACGCAGATGGCTGGCATGTATGAAAATACCAGGCCACCGATTCCCTGTCAAAAGTCGTGCCGCGGCGCGGACCCCAAGGGACACTTGTCGTATCATAATGCATTATTTGGCTTTAGAGAACCGGCCGGTAGGCGGTGGGCCAGGCAGAAGGGGCAGAAAGGGGCAGGAGAGGCAGGTGGGGGAACGGTCCGCCCGTCTGCCGGCCCCGCCGGGGTGTGGAGCGGGGCGGGGCTACGCTCTCGGGTGGAAGCTCTTGTGCACGGTTCGTAGGTACTCCCTGTCCACATGGGTATAGATCTGCGTGGTGGACAGATCTGCGTGACCCAGCATCTCCTGCACCGCGCGAAGGTCAGCGCCCCCCTCGAGGAGGTGGGTGGCAAAGGTGTGCCGCAGGGTGTGGGGAGTGACTCGCTTGGGGATCGCGGCCCGCTTAGCGTGACGTTTGACGATCTCCCACGCCCCAACGCGACTGAGCGGCCGCCCCCGGGCATTTAGCACGAATCGGCCCTCAGTATGCCCACGATCCAGCCGCGGCCGAATCTCGCGCGCGTACACTGCCGCCGCTCCCAGGGCTCGTCGACCGACCGGCACGAGACGCTCCTTGTCTCCCTTTCCGAGCACCCGGATCAGAGCATCGTCAAACCACACATCTGCCACGGCCAGGCCCACGAGCTCCGAAACCCGAACCCCGGTAGCGTACGCCAGCTCTAGGAGGGCCCGATCACGCCAGGCCAGGGGCTCGTCGGGATTGGGCGAAGACAGGAGGGCTTCGATCTCGTTGACGGAGAGAACGTCGGGTAGACTCCGCCACCCCTTGGGGATCTCCAACTGAGCACTCGGATCGTCCCCACTATGCCCTTCCCCGACCAAGAACCGGTAGTAGGTCCGGATCGCAGACACCTGCCTCCGAATACTGGATGGCGCGAGACCTAGGTCCTTGAGGTGGTAGATGAAATCCCGCAGTAGCTTGGGCGTCACGCGGGGAGGGGCGTCAATCCCTCTGGAGGCGAGAAATGCGATGAGGCGTCGAAGGTCCCGGCAGTAATTCTCCACCGTGTTGGGACGGTTGCCTGCCTCCAGGTACAGGTAATCTTGGAACCCCTCCAGCCAAAAAGCCTGGTCGGGCGGCTGAGGTTTCACCGCCTGGCCCCTCGCACCCACGGCCACGGCCTCCAGGGCTTTCTCCTCCAGAAAAGCCACCCGACCAGGGTGGCCATGGCCACCGCTCCCGTGATGAGGCCCGTTTGGTTGACACCCCGTATCAACCTGCTGATCTGGTCGATCTCCCTAACGAAGGTGGCTGCGACAAAGGTGAGAGAACCGTACCAGATCGCCGATGCCACGGCGATGGGGACAATGGTCCGTCCGGCCCCGAGCCCGGCAATGCCGGCAAAGGGTGCTACAACTGCTCGGGCACCGGGAATGAATCGGCTCAGGAAAATGCCCCACGTCCCGTAGCGGTCATACACCCGTTCGAGGCGAGCCAGGTTGCGCGGTTTGAGCAGCCGCCGTCCGATTCGGCCCGTAAAGAACGGGCGTCCGAGATGGCGCGCCGCCACATACACGGCTATAGCACTAGTCACGTTTGCTCCCCAGGTAACGGCGAACACCGTGTTGGCCGAGATCTCGCCACCCACCGACAAAAAGGCTCCCAACGCAACCGCCGTGTCGGCTGGAACTGGGGGAATGATGTTTTCGATGGCAGCAAGGACTGCAACCATCGTATACAACGGGCCGGGGGGGAACTCGAGCAGGGTACGAATCAGGTCGTCTAACAGCTCAGACTTCCCCGACTGAGGCCACAGCATAAACGGCGAGCCCTTTGCCCTGCCCTACCGCATCCATCTTTTCGTTGGTCTTCGCTTTGATCGAAACCGCGCTCACGGGGATCTTCAGCACGCCGGCCAGATTCTCTCTCATCAGCTTGACGTAAGGTGCCAGCTTGGGAACCTCGGTGACAACCGTGACGTCGATATTTACTATGCAGCAGTTCACCTCCTGGATCCGACGCAGCACCTCGGCCAACATGTCGATGGAGCTGGCATCCCTCCATTGCTCCTCGGTGTCCGGGAAGAGCTGCCCGACGTCGCCGAGCGCAGTTGCACCAAGGAGCGCATCGATAATGGCATGCGCCACAGCATCTGCATCCGAATGACCATGCAATCCGCATTCGTGCTCGATGGCAATTCCGCCAAGTATCAGCGGGCGGTTGGACCCAAACGTGTGCGAATCGTACCCAAACCCAAACCGATGAAGCATGGAAGGATGTTAACAAGGAGTTGACCGTACGGCACCCCTCTTCCAGACGCGGGCCGCCCAATAAACCGGGGCCCCGAGATCTCTCCGTTCCGCAACAGTCGCGTTCGCAAGCACCGACAGTGACTCGCACTCACCATTTGTTGCACGGTCAGACCAAACGTACATTGTGAGCGATATGGACTCCCAACATCCTCCATCTCAAGACTTCCTTGCGTTGCAGGCCGCAGTGGCCGGCCGATACTCATTGGAGCGCGAGATCGGCCGAGGTGGCATGGGTATTGTCTTCCTGGCCCGGGACGTGACCCTCGATCGACCCGTGGCCATCAAGCTGTTACCCCCCGCAATGGCCACTCGAGGAGACCTGCGCGACCGGTTCCTGCATGAGGCCAGGATCGCTGCGAAGCTGTCGCATCCCCACATCATCCCGATCCACTCCGTGGAGGCCATCGACGCCTTTGTCTTTTTCGTAATGGCGTATGTGGAAGGAGAAACGCTGGGCTTTCGGGTTAGATCACGCGGACCGATGCCACCGACGGAGTGCTCGAGGATCCTCAAGGAGGTCGCATGGGCACTGGCGTACGCTCACGCGCAGGGTGTGATACATCGTGACGTGAAGCCCGACAACATCCTGCTGGAAGCGGGAAGCGGTCGGGCACTGGTGGCTGACTTCGGGATTGCCCAGCTCGCAGCCACTGGCGAGCCCGGAGCTCCTGGAGAGATACTCGGAACCCCAGCGTTCATGAGTCCTGAGCAGGCGTCAGGAGAGCCAGTCGATGCACGCAGCGACATCTACTCGCTCGGGGCCGTGGCATTCCATGCTCTCTCGGGCCGACCTCCCTTCGAGTCAGATTCGTCGTCCGAAGTCCTCGCACATCACATCAGGACTCCAATCCCGCGACTCACGTCGGTTGCCCCCGGTGTGCCTGGGAAGCTTTCGGCCGTGGTCGAACAATGCCTGGCCAAGGAACCCGAGCACCGGCCCTCGAATGGCGAGGCCATCGCTGAAGCCATTGGGGCGGCCGAGGAGTCCCGGAAGGAACTGCCGGTGGCGGTTCGCGTTTTCGTTCAGGAAAGCCGGGCTCGCGAAGGTCGCTGGGCCCTGTACGCCATCTTGACCCTCTGGCTCGCCATGCCAGTCATAGCCGGGCTGTTCGCGGTCGGTACACCGTGGGGACCAATACTCGGGTTGGGAGTTGCCGGACTCCTCGCGGCCACCCCCGTACTGCTTACTACACTCCGTGCCCGCCGCCTGGTGAGCGCAGGCTACGCACAGGCAGACCTTGCCCATGCCCTTCAGGCAGAACTGGAGCGTCGTCGCGAGGAACTCGCTTTCCTGTACGGACCGGACCACGCGGCAGTGGCAGGCAGGTTGCGCAGAGTCTCAACTGGCGCTTTGGCACTTGCCGCAGTTTGTCTCGCGGGCGCGTTCGTCAATCCGATCTGGATCGGGGGTGCTCTTGCGATCGGCACTGCGGCGGGAATCGCTGGATCCCTTGCCGCGAAGCGATCGGCATACAAGGCCAGACGGCGGCTCAAGTTCTGGAGCGGAAGGTTGGGACGCTGGTTGCTCCGCTTGGCCGGGTTCGGACTTCGCCACCGAGTGAGTCAAACGGAGAGTCTCACCCACCGACCCACGGAGATCGCCGTTGGGATGGCGGTCGAGGCCCTCTTCGAAGCCCTTCCCAAAGAGTCGCGCGTTGCGCTTGCGGACTTACCGGACGTCGTTCGCGGCCTCGAGGCCGACGCCCAGAGCATGCGGAACAAGATCGAGGAAATTGACACGCTCCTCGCCAACGCTGGCGAGGAGCGCTCGGACCCACGCGCACAAACCACAGCGACTCTCGAGGTGTCCCGGCAACATGCCGTTGCACGTCTTCAAAACGCCCACGACGCGGCGCAACGGCGGCTTGCGGAGGCAGTCGCCGCCCTGGAGAACCTCCGCATCGACCTCCTGCGAATGCACGCGGGGACGGCGAATTTGGAGAGCGTGACGCAAAACTTGGGATCAGCTCGTGAGCTGGCAACTCACATCGATAGGCTGTTGGACGGACACGGGGAGATTGAGGAATCGCTGCGTGGTTCTTAAGGTTCGGGAAGCGGGAAACCGGCCGCACGAACTTCGAACAGAGTACCTGTGCTGTGACAGGCGAGTGACTCTGCGTTCGAAGCTCGGGCATGACAGCCAACACCTCTCACCATTGTTTTAGGTATGGCCGACGAACTCAGCGCACAGCTTGCCGGGGCCCTCGGTGGCGATTACGTGCTCAGATCTGAAATCGGGCGCGGCGGGATGGGGGTCGTGTACCGTGCCACCGACACCCGACTCAAGCGCGATGTTGCCATCAAGGTACTCCCGCCGGACCTATCATACCGCCGAGACCTGCGAGAACGCTTCGTTCGCGAGGCGCAACTCGCTGGAAGCTTGAATCACCCCAACATCGTTCCAATTTACGACGTGGGCGAGCGCGAAGGGATGGTTTGGTACGTGATGGCCTTTGTCGAAGGCGAAAGTGTTCGCGTCCGGGTTCGAAGGGACGGCTCACTGACTCCGGCGCAGGCACGACGCATCATTCGAGAGGTGGCCTGGGCTCTGGGATATGCCCATGCTCGAGGCATCATCCATCGCGATATCAAGCCAGACAACATCCTGCTCGAGCGGGCTACTGGACGGGCCATCGTGACGGATTTCGGGATCGCCAAGATCGCGGAGAGCGAAACGCCACCAGGGGCCGCAGCCACGGCGCCTGGAACTATTCTCGGTAGCCTGATGTACATGGCGCCCGAACAAGCCATAGGAGAGGGCGAAATCGACGGGCGTGCCGACATCTATGCCCTCGGCTTGAGTGGCTACTTCATGTTGGCCGGACGGCCACCGTTTGAAAAGGCAACGATCTTCTCCGTAGCAACACGGATCGCCAACGGCGTGGCACCAAACTGGGATGAGATCGAGCAACCCGTCGATCCATCCCTTCGGTCCTTACTTGAAAAATGCGTTGCCGCCGATCCCGAAAGCCGGTGGCAAACCGCCGAAGCGATCCTCGAGGCACTCGGCCCGCAAGCGATCGCTCCGAGGCCAATGCCTCCGTCAATTCGTAGGCTGGTTCGAGATTTCATGCTCGTACCGACGCTGGGCTTCATCGTCCTCGTAATCGATATCGTCACGGACAACCCGACGTTGGGGGAGTTCATCGGCTGGCTGGCGCTTATTCTCACAGTGAACGTCGGGGTCACCCTCCGTGCCTTCGAGCGCCGCGGCTTTGGCTGGCCGGATCTCCGGGACGCGCTCGAGATGGAATTTGCCAGGCAGGCTGAGGAACTCGAGGTCACCGGTGCTCTGAAGGACCGCTTCAGCGCAGTCGTTTACCTCGCAACGTTTGCTGGGCTGGCCGTCTCGTTCGTGAAGGGTGCGCTCATCCTTGGATTTGAGCCCATCGTTCCCATAGCAGCAGGTCTGGTACTAGTTGGCGCTCTTGTGGCGGCGCCACTTACGTGGATCCAAGTGAAGATATACACCTTCTTCGGCAGGCTTGTGCTGAAATTGCTACCGTCGCTGCCCCGTCCGGAAGGTGAGAGGCGATTCTCACGCCTTGCGGACAAGCTCCTCACGAAACTGTTCCATCCTCTTCGTTCCACTGCCACAGATCTGAAGGCATTGCCTAGCACGGCAAGCTCGTGGAGCGCATCAGAAGTCGGAGCGGCGCGACGTTCCACGAGATCAATTGACCACGTTTTTGAGGAGCTTCCTCCCGAGCTCAAACACGTCGCTCAGCCGGCACGGCGCGTGGCTCGTGAGCTCACGTCAGTGATCGATGATATCCGCCGCGAGCGCGGAGAACTGGAGCGTACGCGGGATCGTGATATCGAGGTGCTCAACGCAACTTCGCACAGCATGTCGCACGCATTGGAGCGTTTGCGAGATGCCCTTCAGGATTTGGCTTCGGGAGGAGGTCATAAGGAAGAAGTCGAGACGGCGCTGGGCCAAGCAGCAAGGACTCTCAGGCGAAGCAGCGAGTACCGTACAGGGGAGAGAGTGGCTGTCAGGCGCGACGGGGCTGTGGCCGCTTCAGATACGGCCCACCTCGCTCGGCTCGTCGATAGTGTCACCCAACAATGGGAGTTGCGCGACGAGCTAAGCGCAGCGTGGCCCGAAGCCGCACCGTTGCTCCACACATTTGCCAGTCGGGTGGATGCACTCGAACTTTCGCGTGAACATGACCCACGGCCCGCAGACTCGACTGAGGAGATGGCTTCCGTCAGCGAGTGCGAGCGCGTGCTGCGCGCATTAATGGACGCTCTGCAACGTTACGACGAAGGGGAGAGGCAAAGCCGAGATGACATTGAACGTCTGCTTTCCCGCATCGATCAACTGGAAAAGGGCGTGGACGTGGCGCTGAAGGAACGTGGACGGTCGGGAGTCTCCGACGAGGAATCAGCCAGTCGACGCGGCGGACCCTAGGCTTCTTCCTTCTGCCGGGTGTTGTTGAAATCAGGCCTTCAGGATCCGAAGCGCCAACCCCGCAGCGTTCTTCGCATTCCCAATTCCCACGGTGCCCACGGGACATCCCGGAGGCAGCTGCACCATGGCATATAGCGCGTCAACCCCATGCAGCGGACCCACCTCAAGCGGCAAGCCGATCACCGGAAGATCCGTCAGCGCCGCGACTGCGCCGGGCAGCGCCGCCGCAAGGCCCGCAGCAGCGATGATGACCTTATAGCCCTTTTCCTTTGCCGTCTTCGCGATTTCTGCAGTCTGCTCTGCATTTCGATGGGCCGAGGACACCACGAAGTCGTAGCCGATCTTCGCGCCGTCCAACACCGCGAATGCGGGGGCTACGCGCTCGCGGTCGCTCTCCGACCCCACAATGATCAAAACCTGCTTTGCCGCCATGGGATTATGCCGCGACCTCCTCTCGAATAACAGAATAGTCCTGCCGCCGACGAGCGGGCGTGAATCCCGCATCCGTTATGCAGCGCTGCATGTCCTCAATGGTCGTTTGATGTGCCGTGCCGGCCGCTGAGACAACGTTCTCCTCGATCATAAGTGAGCCGAAATCGTTGCATCCAAACCGCAGTGAGATCTGGCCAACCTTCAATCCCATGGTGACCCAGGAAGCCTGCAGATTCGGGACATTGTCGAGCACAAGCCGTGATATCGCCGCTGTACGAAGGTACGTCACCGCGTCTGTCTTGGGTGTTCCTTCCATCTCCGTGTGTTCCGGCTGGAGCGGCCAGGTTATGAACGCCGTAAAACCTCCTGTCCGCTCCTGCACTTCCCGAACTCGAAACAGATGCTCTATGCGGTCAGCCAGTGTTTCCCCCAGGCCATACATCATCGTTGCCGATGTCTTCATGCCGAGACGGTGAGCAGTCTCCATGACGTCAAGCCAGCGGTCGGCCCCAGCTTTCTTGCGCGCCACCTTGTCCCTAACGCTCTGGACGAGGATTTCGCCGCCGCCACCCGGAATCGAGTCGAGCCCTGCCGCCATTAATTCACAAATGACGTCCTCGGCGTTCATGCGAAATCGCGTCGCAAAGAAATCGACCTCGGAAGGGGAGAAGCCGTGAATGTGAATAGGGTGGTGCTGCTTCACATAGCGCATCAAGTCGAGGTACCACTCGAACGGGATGTACGGATTGTGCCCGCCCTGAATGAGGATCTGCACGGCACCGAGTTCTTTGGCTTCATCGATCTTCTTGCCAATCTGTTCGAACGACAGGACATATCCTTCTGGATGTTTCGGCCGTCGATAGAAAGCGCAAAATTTGCAGTCAGCAACACATACGTTCGTGTAATTGATGTTGCGATCAACTATGTACGTTACAACTTCCTCAGGATGCAGCTCCCGTCGTTTGTCGTCGGCAAGCTTACCGAGTTCGAGGAGGGGGGCCTGCTCGTAAAGTGCAAGGCACTCTCGAAACTCATGCGCGTTGCGGTCAACCATAGCTACGCCACCGAAAGGAAAGACAGTGTGCCGTCTCGCACTGCACCGCGTGCAGTGAGACGCCGAAAGAAACTCGTGAGCCCCTCCAGGTGTCGATACGAGAGCGCATAGTCCAGGCCGCTCAGGTATGTCCGGCATACAGCCAGCTCGATGTTGGTCGTACGTGACGCTTCCACGGCGAGAGCTTCAATATTCGCGAGTCCCCAGTCGCGTGATGCCACCAGGGACGCGTGCACGTCCCCAGCCGCCTTCGGATCCACACTGCGACGTGAGGCCCAGACCGCAAATACGAAGGGCAGACCCGTCCAGCGCTTCCACTCCTCACCGAGGTCATACCGGTGTTGGTAGCTGCGCCGAGCGGAAAGCAGCAATGCAGCGTCACCAATCACCAACACCGCCTTGTGGGGGAGACCCGCCAGCGCATCAAGATCTTCCCCTTCGGCACGGGCCTCAACGAACGCTGGTCGCACATTCCATTGCTCGTGACACAGCAGCTCCAGTAGATGTACGGACGTGCGTGATGACGCCGAAACGAGCACCGTCTCACCGTCGAGGTCCTGAACGGCGCAGTGCGAGAACAGACACACACTTCTGACCGGGCCGTCACAGGAGATGGCCAAATCCGGGAGGAGATGATAATCCTTGGCGTTTCGCGCGTACTCAACCGCAGACACCACCGAGACATCCAAGGCTCCGGCGGCGAGCAAGTTGTTGAGCTCGGTCGGGGTGCCCGTGACCAGATCGGCGTCCAGCTCTACAATACCGCGATCGACGGCCTTGTACACCGGATAACAGTTGATGTAGCCGATACGGCCCAGGCGCGTCATGCTCTTCCGGCTCCTACCGCGTCGAAGAACTCGGAATTTGACCACCCGCCATCCGAATGCGGGTTCAGGATAGGATCGTCGGGCTCAAATGTGCGAAGCACCCTATAGAAGGAGTCCCTTTCTACGGGTTCCTTGCCGGCTCTCTTGATGAATCGCACGAGATCGCCATACGAGAGCATCATCGGGGTACGGGCCCCAGCTTCATGATACACCCGCTCGTACACCACTGTCCCCTCCACATCATCGCAACCGAAGTCGAGTGCGATCTGGGAGAGGAATGGCGTTACCATCGGCCAGTGAGTTTTAACGTGCGGGACGTTGTCCAAGAAAAGTCGACCCACAGCTATGTTCTTCAGATCGTCAAAGCCCGTGGTCGCCGTCCCCTGACGGCCCAGCCGCTCGCCAAGCTCGTTGTGATCCGGATGATACGCCAGCGGTATGTAGGTCAAGAACCCGGGGGCGTCGTCCTCGAGTTCCCTTAACATCGCGAGATGCTCCACTCGATCACGATTCGTCTCGACGTGCCCGTAAAGCATCGTGCAATTCGTTGGCATGTCCAACTCATGAGCTTCCCGATGCACGCGCAGCCAATCCTCGGCCATGAGTTTACGATCGGCGATCGTATCGCGTACCGCTGGCCCGAACACCTCCGCCCCACCACCCGGAAGTGTGTCCACGCCTGATTCCTTCATGGCGTGAAGCACCTCCCGTGTTGTCATCTTTTCGATTCTGGCCAGGTGGGCAACCTCGACGGCTGTGAGAGCCTTGATATGGACATCGGGGTGGCGATCCTTGAGGCCCTGAAACATCTCCAGATAGTAGTCCAAGCGCAGCTTGGGGTGCAGACCGCCAACGATGTGGAATTCACGGGTGGGATGATCGCGAGCCGCCTCGGCTTCCCGGAACACCTCCTCCAGCGGTCGCGTATACGCACCAGCTTCACGCGGTGTGCGCGCGAAAGAGCAAAAAACGCATGTCTTCCGTAGAATACACACGTTTGTCGGGTTGATGTGTTGGTTAGCGGAGAAAAAGACCCGGTTTCCGTGTTGGCGTCTACTGGCAAAGCTTGCCATGGCCCCGATACCCAGGAGATCAGCGCTCTCAAACAGGCGCAGCGCGTCGTCTTGGGAGAGGCGCTCTCCCGCCTCGACCTTGGCCGCTACTGGCTCGAGGTCTGGATCGCTAACCGGTAGAGGCATGCATCATTCCCGATAGCGGCGTACGGCAACCGTTACGTTATGCCCACCAAATCCGAATGAGTTGGAGATGGCCACCTCGACATCGCGCTCTACGCTCGTATTAGGCGCACAATCCAAATCGCATTCTGGATCTGGCGTTTCGTAGTTGATGGTGGGTGGAATGACACCGGTCTCGAGCACTTTGACGCACACGCTGAACTCTAATCCGCCAGCAGCACCCAGGAGATGGCCCGTCATGGACTTGGTGGAAGCCATGATCAGCTTGCTAGCGGCATCCCCGAGGACCTCCTTCACCGCGATGACCTCGGCGATGTCTCCCTGAGGCGTGGACGTACCGTGAGCGTTGATGTATCCGATTTCCGACGGATCGAGATTGGCATCCTCCAGACATGCACGCATCGCCCGCATAGCCCCTTCGCCCCCCGGAGCGGGCTGCGTCATGTGGTGCGCGTCTCCGCTCATGCCGTACCCAATCACCTCACCCCGAATCGTGGCGCCGCGGTCGAGAGCGTGCTCGAGCGCTTCCAGGATCACGATCCCAGACCCGTCGCCGAGCACAAAGCCGTTACGATCCTTGTCGAAGGGGCGTGACGCCTGCTGTGGCTTATCGTTCCACGGGGAGAGAGCCTTCATGTTGGCGAAACCCGACACTGACAGGGGCGTGATGGCCGCCTCCGCTCCCCCCGCCACCATGACATCGACCACGCCGCGTTTTATCAGCTGGAACGCTTCACCGATAGCGTGGGCCGACGACGCACACGCTGATACCGTACAGTAGTTCGGTCCGCGGGCCCCGATCCGGATCGACACGAGACCGGAAGCCATATCTGGGATGAACATCGGCACAAAGAACGGAGAAACCCGCTGCGGGCCTTTTGTGAGGTATACCTTACATTGTTCCTCGAAGGTACCTATCCCGCCAATACCGCTCCCGATCAGTACCCCGGTGCGATCAGCGGGAACCTGGGTTCCGTTGTACCCCGCATTCGATAGAGCCTGGTCCGCTGCAGCAATGCCGTACTGCGCAAAGAGGTCGGCGCGCTTGGCTTCTTTCCGATCCATATACACGAGCGGGTCAAAATCCTTGACCTCACACGCAAAACGCACATCAAGCTTGGAGGGATCGAAGCGCTTGATCGGTCCCGCTCCGGACCGCCCTTCGAGCATCGCCTTCCAAGTTTCGTCCTCACTCTTGCCCAGCGGTGAAACCAGCCCCAAGCCTGTGACAACAACTCGTCGCTGTTTCAAGCAGAGCTACCCTACTTTCTCGTGAAGGTACTTCATCGCCTCACCGACCGTTCGGAGCTTCTCAGCTTCCTCGTCGGGAATGTCAATGTCGAACTCCTTTTCGAACGCCATGACGAGTTCGACGGTGTCGAGGCTATCAGCGCCAAGATCCTCCATGAAACTGGCCTCATCAGTCAGCTTCTCACGTTCGACCCCAAGCTCTTCGACGATGATGTCTCGGACCTTTTCCTCAAGCTCGCTAATGTCGCTCATGACCTTCCTCGGTTTGAGTGTGAGGGATTACATAACCATGCCGCCGTCCACCACTACGACTTGTCCGGTGACGTAGCCCGCAAGGTCGGACGACAAAAAGAGCACAACGTTGGCAACGTCCGCGGGGCTCCCCAGGCGGCCCAGGGGAACCTGTTGCAGTAGCGCTTCTCTCACATCTTCGCTCAAAGCTTGGGTCATCACAGTATCGATGAACCCTGGCGCCACGGCGTTGACCAACACGTTGCGGGAAGCAAGTTCTTTCGCAATTGATTTAGTGAAGCCTATGAGCCCTGCCTTTGAAGCTGAATAGTTGGCTTGGCCTCGATTACCCGTTATGCCAACAACGCTCGCGATGTTAACAATGCGACCGGTGCGGCGCTTCATCATCCGCCTGGCCACCGCCTTGGTGACATTGAACGCCCCCTTGAGATTGACGTTCAGCACTGCGGTCCAGTCGTTATCAGACATCCGGAGCAGCAGTCCGTCCCGCGTGATACCGGCATTGTTGACCAGCACGTCGATAGGCCCGAGCCGCTCTTCGATCTCCGACACCGCTGCATCCACTTGCTCCGGAGTAGTCACGTCCGCGGACACCGCGATCGCACCGCCGCCGATCTCGTCAGCCGCCGCCTGGATCTCGGTGAGATCCATTACATCTGCAACGGCCACCTTGGCTCCTGCGCCGGCAAGTTTGCTCCCGATCGCCTTTCCAATGCCTCGGGAGGCTCCCGTGACCAGCGCAACCTTGCCACTCAGGTCGACGTTCACGCCCATCGCTTGCCCTTGTCTCTCATGCGCGCTTTTGGCTCAGTGCCAGAGAGAATGCTGGGCCATTCAAATGCGACGACCCGATCATAATGTAGCCTGGAAGGTCCGTTTACAGTAAGAGGATGCGCTAGCTGGAGGTCCCCGATGATCGATAGGTTGGCACCACCCACAGAGACGGTCACGTCGCACCCTCCATGAAGGCTGTGACGTCCTCTGACCCACCGAGACTCAACGCCTGAATACCCGGCAGGATCTTCTTGAGCAAGCCCGCCAGGACCTTGCCAGGACCGAGTTCCACAAAGGTGACGTCACTCCCACCCAAGGCGTGGACCTCTTGCATGCACTTTACCCACTGGACGGGTGCGGTGAGCTGTTCTCGCAAGAGGCCGAGGGCCGTGTCACGGTCTCGCACAGCGGTGGCTCGGGCGTTGGCGACAATGGGAAACGTAGGATCGAGAAAGCGCGTCTGGTCGAGTTCCAGCGCGAGGCCTTGTCGCGCAGGCTCCATGAGCGGAGAGTGGAAGGCACCGCTCACCTTGAGCGGGAGCACGCGCTTAGCCCCTAGTTCTTTGCATCGCTCACCCGCTCGCGACACCGCGTCTGGGTCGCCGGAGATGACGGTCTGATCCGGCGCATTGATATTGGCCGGCACCACCACATGTCCGTCCGCGCTCCCGTCCCGGCAGGCATCCTCGACACTCTTGGTGGCCAGCCCGAGCACGGCCGCCATGGTCCCGCAGCGGGAACGGCCAGCCTCCAACATCAGTTCGCCACGGCGGCGAACGAGACGCGCTGCGTCGGCGACCGCTAAACAGCCTGCAGCCGTGTAGCCGCTGTATTCACCGAGCGAATGGCCCGCGCCCGCCTGCGGATCGAGCACAGACCGAACGACCGCATGGACGGCCACCGAATGCGCTAAGATCGCGGGTTGGGCGTTGTGAGTGAGCGTCAGTTCGTCTTCCGGCCCCTCCCACATCAGGCGGGAAAGCGACACGTCGAGTGCGTCGTCCACCGCTGCAAACACTTCGCGGGCCGCCGGAAACCGGTCGGCCAGGTCTTTTCCCATCCCGACCCGCTGCGCACCCTGGCCCGGAAAGACCAGGGCTGCCTTCACCATTTCACAACCATACTTGCCCAGGTGAAACCACCACCGAACGCCACCATCAGCACGTGCGAACCAGATCGGATGCGTCCTTCGCGAACGCCCTCATCAAGAGCGATCGGGATCGACGCCGCCGATGTGTTGCCATACCGGTCGATGTTGACGTACACCTTATCCATGGAAATGCCCGCATGTTTCGCGGTGGCTTCGATGATGCGAATGTTAGCTTGGTGCGGTATCAGAACATCGACGTCGTCTTTGGTGAGGCCAGCCTTGTTCAGCGCCTGATGGCACGCATCCGCCATCGCCCGCACCGCAGCCTTGAAGACCTCACGGCCAGCCATCGTGATACAATACGAGCCGTCCGTCAGCATCGCTTCGTCCGGCGGCCTTACTCCGCCACCCCCCGGACGGTAGAGTAGTTCCGCCAGGCTACCATCTGATTTCAGATAGCTGGAGAGTATACCTCGCTCCCCGTTCTGCGCGGCCCGCACGAGCGTCGCTCCAGCCCCATCACCGAACAGGACGCACGTTGTACGGTCCTTGTAGTTCGTGATGGTGGAAAGTCGCTCTGCACCGATCACGAGTATATTCTGCCCGGATCCCGCCACGATCATCGCCTCGGCGACAGACAGGGCGTATACAAAACCACTGCAGGCCGCCACCACGTCGAATGCTGCGGCGTTCTTTGCACCGAGTACTGCCTGCAGATCGCACGCCGACCCCGGCAATAGCCGGTCAGGCGTAGCCGTAGCCATTACGATCGTGTCCACATCCAGCGCGTCGAGGCCGGCTTCTTCCAATACCTGCATGCAAGCGTGCTTCGACATGCAGGCCACGGTCTCGTCACTCGTGGCGATGCGCCGCTCACGGATTCCGGTTCGCTCACGGATCCATTCGTCGGACGTATCCACGATCTTGGTCAGGTCCGCATTAGTGAGGACCTTATCGGGTGTGTAACGACCCGTTCCAACCAGTTCCACGACCGGGCGCTTCACGCTGCCGCCCCGTTCTTGGCGAATTCAGCACCGATATGCAGGCTGAGTTGCCGATCGACGGATTCGACAGCGACCCTGACTGCATTTCTGATCGCGTGCGCCGAGGAATGGCCGTGGCACACAATCGACACTCCCCGCACGCCCAACAGGGGGGCCCCGCCAGCCTCCGCATAGTCCAAGACCTTGAACACGCGCCGCATAGCTTCTCCCTGAAGCACGGTTTGCTCAAGCTCACGTTCTAGCAGACTCGCGTACAGTCGGGCTACCGACTCGCAGAACTTGAGCAGGATATTGCCGACAAACCCATCGCAGACGATCACGTCGCAGGATCCACTCAGGGCATCACTGCCTTCCACGTTCCCCACAAAGCGAAAGCCGGACCTCGCCCTCTCCAAAGCCCCGTACGCCTCTTGCGAGGCTCCGCTTCCCTTCCACGACTCTTCCCCAATATTGAGCAGCCCGACCGTGGGCTCATTGCGACCCAATATCTCCCTGGCGTAAACCACCCCTACGTGAGCGAACCCCAATAGCTCCCGGGCACAGCAATCGACGTTGGCTCCAGCATCCAGCAGGAGCACTGGGCGGCTCACCGTGGGAAGCAAAGCTCCGATGGCCGGTCGCTCGATCCCTGGGTGAAGGCCCAAGGACAGCGTACTTACTTCCAACACCACGCCAGTATTGCCTGCAGACACAAAAGCGTCGGCCTCGCCCTGCCGCTGCAGGTCGAGACCGACCGTTATGGACGAACCGGGCTCTTCGCCAACAGCCTGGATGGGCCTGTCCCCAACCCCAATTCCCTCCGGCGCGTCCACCACGGTGATCCGGTCAGAGTCTACCCCTTGCCTCGCAAGGGCCGCCTCAACTTGGGCCCGTGGGCCCACTAACATGAGGCGAAAGGACGCTGGTAACTCTCGGATCGCAGCGATCGCTCCGGCGACCGGCACGTCGGGAGCATGATCTCCTCCGGACGCGTCGAGCGCGATCCGGATCACGTCAGGCTTCCTCGACCTCGAGACGCTTGGAACCGCCGTAATACCCGCAAGTTGGACACACCCGATGTGGTCGGC
This sequence comes from Gemmatimonadota bacterium, assembly GCA_039591275.1. GTDB lineage: Bacteria > Gemmatimonadota > Gemmatimonadetes > Gemmatimonadales > GWC2-71-9 > JBDHDY01. Next base: position 25,165 of record JBDHDY010000001.1, read on the forward strand.
GCGGATCTCCGCACCTGGGGCATGCTTGCACCGCTACCGGAGCTGCCCGGTCGTGCGTGCGCCGTTTGAGCTTTCTGCTCTTTGATGTACGTCGCTTGGGAACCGCCATCGACTACCTTTCGTCCTTGGGTATCGTGCTCTTGAGTGCTTCCAGAGCCCCCCACCGGGTATCGGTGGGGGGGGTGCACTCGCATGTCCCGCTGTTCAAGTCGGCGCCGCACTGTGGACAGATACCGGCGCATTCGCTGCGGCAAAGGGTGTACACCGGCACTGCCAGGATGAGCTCTTCCCGCACCGCTTCATCCAGTTCCAGGTCCTTGGACCGCTCCGGAATCACGTACTCCGACGGATCAGCGGCGTCCCGTTCCTCGGTGAACAGCACGTCGACCGCCTGGTCTACCTTCCGCGTGACGGGCGTCAGACAGCGGCGGCACTGGGACCGAACCGTGGTTTGGATCCCACCCCGCCAATAGTACTGGCCCGGACCGGCCGCTGAGAGACGTCCGCTCACCCGGACCGGGGCGGCGAGCTCAAAATCCAGATCTTCGAATATGGCCTCGTCGGCCGGGATGGCACCAGAAAGCTTTACCGGTGCCTCATCCAATGCCCGGAGTTCGAAGCGCAGCATAGCCTGTAAATGTATCCGTGGCTGAGACTTGAGTCAACGAGCCCTATCCACCGTTCCTCGTGAGCTCTGCTTCGGAGAAGAAGAAACTCACCTCCCGCACTGCGTTCTCAGCGGAGTCGGATGCGTGAATGGCATTTCGTTCCTTGTTTTCCGCGTAGAGCTGACGGACGGTGCCTTCCGCCGCTTCGCTGGGATCCGTAGCGCCAATTACCTCCCGAAGATAATCCACGGCATCATCTCGCTCGAGCGCCATCGGCACACACGGCCCGGACGTCATGAATCGCACCAGCGCCTCAAAGAAGGGTCGCTTGCGGTGAACGGCGTAGAAGACCTTCGCCTCGGCTTCAGACAAACGCACCATGCGGGCTGCCCGCACTAGAAAGCCTTCCATCTCGAGGTGCGCGAGGATCTTTCCAGCTTTGCCGTTTTGCACGGCGTCTGGCTTAATTATGGCCAAGGTCAACATGGAACTTCTTCAGTTAGGGTCCGAAGAGTCGACGCACGAGATCTGCACGGGTCAACAGCCCCGCCAATACGCCTTCCCGTACCACGGGGAATAACGCTGTCTCCTTGCTCATAACCATGTTCGCGACGTCCGCGAGGGTCTGTCCCTCCGAGACACACAACACGCTCCGGTCCATGACATCGCGCACCTCGACCATTCTGGGGTCGACTACACCCGCATCTTGGGGCGGCTGTGGCCCAGCGATTTCGCTGCTGATCCGCTTGAGGTAGGTGGGTAACGCGATACGGAGGATTTCACGATGCGTCACCAACCCGAGCACTTCCCCGCCCTCCGACGTGATGGGAAGGGCTGGCAGTCGATTTGCCACCATCAACCTCGCAGCCTCCGCCAAGGTCGCATCGGGATGTACGAACACCCGGCGAGCATTCATCACGTCGCCGACCGTGAGATATCCTGGAAGTTCCACAGCCATGAAGTCCGGGACCTCAACGACATCGGACGCTCCCGTGGCGGCCAGCATCGCTTCCACAACCTCTTGACGGCTGAGCACTTGCGCGAATGCACTGACCGCCTGCAGGAAGTTGGACGATTCCTTGTAGGGCGCCACCACGACAACCACTATGCGAGCCGACTTGGTAGAATCGTACTCCAAATTGACCGGGTCAGGTGCCACCCCCAAGCCAGCCCCCACATCGTTCACGGTGTCCGAGCGGCAGTGCAGTATGAAAGCGTCGCGTCCGACCGTCACCGCCTCCCCTGCGGGCGTGTCGCCGATACGCTCCAGGAGTTTGGCCGCATCAGAAGCCAACCCGGTTCCCACGAATGCACCGATGAGCTGCTCGGCCGAATCGTGGAGCGTCCGCGCGGGGAGAGGTATGACGATGCGCTCCGGCGGGAGCAAGTCTGCTAGTTTCACCGAGTTAAAGACGCTCCTGCAACAAGGGAACCACGTCCAGAGGGCGTTTCATGACCGCAATGCCAGCCTGCTCGAACGCCTGCATTTTTTCTGCAGCCGTACCGCTCGAACCCGATATGATAGCACCAGCGTGACCCATGCGTCGGCCAGGGGGAGCAGTCTGTCCCGCGATGAAACCGGCCACCGGCTTCGTAACGTGATCGCTAACGTAGCTTGCGGCTTTTTGCTCGTCCGTACCGCCTATTTCTCCGATCATCACGATGGCCTCCGTCTGCTCATCGGCTTCAAAGGCCGCTAGACAGTCGATGAAATTGGTGCCGATGATCGGATCCCCACCGATCCCCACGCAGCTCGACTGTCCCAGATCGTTTTGCGTAAGTTGATGGATGATCTCGTAGGTCAGAGTGCCGCTGCGAGACACCACGCCCACCTTGCCCTGCGCGCAGATCTGACCCGGGATGATACCAACCTTTGACCGTCCCGGCGAGATCACCCCCGGACAGTTGGGGCCGATCAGGCGGATACCCTGCTCCCGCAAGAACGTCATGACCTTGGTCATCGCCAACACCGGGACTCCCTCCGTCACGCATACGATCAATCCGACTCCCGCATCCGCTGCTTCGTACATTGCGTCCACTGCAAATCGGGCCGGCACGTATATGACGGACGTGTTGGCTCCTGTCTCGGCAACGGCATCGGCCACCGAGTCGAAAATCGGGACACGTCCGTCAAACTGCTGTCCACCCTTCCCTGGAGTGACACCTGCCACGACTTGCGTGCCGTATTCGAGCATCTGTTGCGTATGGAATGATCCGTCACGGCCCGTGATGCCCTGCACAACTAGTCTCGTATCACCATCGATGAAGATGCTCATGCCGCCTCCCTCGCCAACTTCACAGCCTGCTGAACCGCCTCGTCCATGTCGGTTAGGGCCGTGAAACCCGCATCCTCGAGAATCTTGACTGCTAGTTCTTCATTGGTACCGGTGAGGCGAATGACCAGCGGGCGACCCACCGAAAATTGCTTGGTGGCCGACACGATGCCGTTGGCTACGTCATCACACCGAGTAATACCGCCGAAAATATTGAAGAGAATGCTCTTGACACTCGCGTCCGCCGTTATGATTCGCAGCGCCGTGACGACCTTCTCCGGACTACTGCTGCCACCGATGTCCAGGAAGTTGGCTGGTTCACCGCCGTGAAACTTCACGAGATCCATCGTAGCCATCGCCAGCCCAGCGCCATTCACACAGCAACCCACATCTCCGTTGAGCTTAATAAAGGAAAGGCCACCCTCCCGCGCCTCCACCTCCGACGCATCCTCGGAAGACACATCGCGCAGAGCTGCGATCTCCCTCTTTTGCTCGAGTTCGTTGTCGTCCACGCCGATCTTGGCGTCGAGCGCAAGCACAGTACCATCTCCGGTGGTGACCAGAGGGTTGATTTCTGCCAAAGACGCGCCCGCGTCAAGGAACGCTCGGTAGAGCTGCTGCATGATAGCCGCTGCTTGGCGCACCTGCTTTACATCCGAGTACAGTTTGAACGCCAATGCCGTTGCCTGAAACGGCAACAGCCCAAAGCGTGGATCGATGACTTGGCGGAAGATCTTCTCCGGTGTGGTAGCAGCCACCTCTTCAATGTCTACTCCGCCCGCCGGACTGACCATGATCACCGGACGTTGGCTCTCCCGATCCACGATGACGCCGACGTAACTTTCTGTCGCAATGTCAGCCGCAGGGACCACCAACACCTTCTCAACTGTCAGGCCTTTGATCTTCATCCCCAGGATTTTGGTCGCCGCCTCCCGCGCCTCAGCGGGGGTCTTTGCCAGCTTCACGCCTCCAGCCTTGCCGCGACCGCCCGAGTGCACCTGAGCCTTCACCACACACGCACCACCCAAGCGTTGTGCAATCGCTTCGACCTCGCCCGGCTCAGACGCTACCTCTCCATCCGGAACAGGCACTCCCGCAGCCTTGAGCAACGTTCGCGCTTGATATTCGTGCAAGTTCACTCATCATCTCCCGTAATTGTCGTTCCTGTTTCACCTTGCAGAGCCCTCAGCCCTTGAGTGAGGTGAGCAACAATCGCTCGCGCTCCGCCCTCCCTAACAAAAGCGACCGCCGCCTCTACTTTCGGCGCCATACTTCCCTTTCCCAAGCCACCGGAGTCGAGAAGATCTTCCGCCTCCTCAACCGTCAGGCGCGAAATGAGCCGGGCGTGGTCAGTCCCCCAATCCCGATGTACTCCATCCACATCTGTCAGCAATAACAAAGTCGCCGCACCCACTCGGTGAGCGAGAATGGCCGCTGTACGGTCCTTGTCAACGACCGCCTCGACGCCCTCCCACCTTCCCGATGCGTCAGCATACACAGGCGGACCACCGCCGCCCGCCGCGACCACGATCTTCCCTTCGTCAACCAATTTCCTCACGGCATCAGCTTCCACAATGTTCACTGGCAACGGACTGGGTACGAGCCTACGCAAACGCCCGCTGCCGTCAGCACCAACAACATCCCCTTGCTGCCGAAGCCGCTCCGCTCGCTCCGGGTCGAGCGGCAGTCCAATAGGCTTCAGCGGCTCAGCAAGCGTTTTGTCTTCTCGGTCAATCTCCGTTTGCGTTATCACAGTCAACACGTCGCGCCGAATCCCTGCCTCTGCAAGTGCGTTCTGAAGCGATTGTTGGATCATGTATCCGATCCATCCGGCTGTCGACGCCACCAACACTCCCAGGGGCAGCGGTGGTACGCTATCTCTGGCAAGCTCGTTCCGCTCGAGCGCGTTGCCCACTTGGGGACCGTTGCCGTGCACAATTGCAATGCGCCAACCTTCCCGAGCGAGCTCCACCACGACTCCGAGTGATTCCCTCGTGTGACGAAACTGGTCGTACACGGTTACGCGTTCGCCTGGCGGGGCCAGCGCGTTCCCACCGAGGGCAACGACGATCGTACCGGGACGCGCATTCATGGGGCGTGGAAGGTAGTCCGGGACCGAAACTGGATCAAGCCACCGAGCCCCCTACCGCGAGGAATCCCTGCCAACGCCGAGTAAACGTCTCAACTCTTCATAGGCCTCTCCGAACGCCACCCAGTCGCCTGAACGTCGCGCCGCATCGAGACGCTGGAACCATCTTCTCGCGGTCGCCCACTGAGCGGCAGGCCGGCCTGTGGGTTGCACAGTCTCACGAACCTGAGTCAGTGCAGCATCGAGCGTTGGGCCACGCGCCACGGCTTCTCCCAAACTCACAAACACGTCTGCGAGGCGCGGTACTCCACGTTCGCCGGCGGGTGGCAGGTAGACTGACTGCATAGACAGCAATCCGTTCACCATCGGCACCGTTTTCAAAGGTCCCGCAATCCCTTCCTCATCCCCACGCTCCGCCGCAAACTTGGCGGCGATCTCTGCCGTACTCGGTAGATCCTGAAACTGCGGGAACCGGAGTACCCTCAGGGATGGCTGGTTATCCCACATGTCCCCTTCGGCAAGACCCATCAGCACAGGTGGCTCACCATCATGAAGCACGGAACGAATCCGAAGCCGAACGGTCGTATCGGCAGGAGAGCCCCCAATCCACCAGAATGGTTCTGCCCCAGGATCGACGCGATTCACCGACGCGCCGAGCAACCCCGTCACTGCGAAACGGCGAGGCGCAGTTTTCCCTTGGAGCAGCGCGAGCTGGGCTCTAAAGAACTCTGCAGGATAACGAACGTGGAAGCGAAGCTCGGCTGGGAGCACCCCTGACGGCTGCACGATGTCCGGCGCTGCCGCCGCCCACGCCGCCGTCAACGGATCGGGCGCACGAACAGATACGACCGAGGTCGCCCCCGTCCGCGCATCGACCACACCAGTCAGACTCGCACCAACGTACCGGACCTCACGCCCCATCCAATCGTGGGGCTGTGAGAGCGGGAATGCCTCAGCCGTTACATACCCAGGCGCCAGCCAGTATACGCTCCCGGCAGCAATAACCGGATACGGAGTTCCAAATTGGGCAAAAGGGGCATAGCGCTCGAGGCGCTCAACCACCGACCGATACCACAGCAGAACGGATTCGTCCGACACGGAAGGCGACACGAGCAGTTTCGGGCTTTGCAGTTTCCAGGCGAGGGCCAACCGCCGTGCGATCCCTCCCAAGCGAATGCCGACAACATCTTTGGCGACTGCATGCGGGGCGATGGCAAACTCTGTCATCGCCGGTCCGAATACGATCTCGGGGTGCGACAACGCAACGTCGGTCACGTGAGCTACGACCGAGTCCGGCCTTTGGAGATCTCCTATGAAATACGGTAACCCCTCGTCCGAAACCCGATCGCCGAGCACGGCTACGGCCCCCAAGGCATGACCGTACGGAACAAGATGGACCTGCTCCCAATTCAGATCCGCATCGAGCCGCCTCGCTGTGTCCAGGTCCACTTCACGGACTCCGAGGAACACCGGCACTGGTCTTCCGGCCGGCGACAAGTAGTGCGCCAGCGAAATATTGTCGATGCGAAAATAGGGCCGATCCCCGGCCATGCGATTCAGCAGCACTGTCAGGGCAAAGCTGTCCCACACCGGTGCAGCCGCAAACCGCTCGGGGTCGGCGGTGAGCTGCCTTGGCAGTGAAGCACGCGTTGCTCGGGGAGCGCTATCCTGGATTGACAGGCCGTACGCTACCTGCAGAAAGCGGTTCTGCACACGGTCGACTGCGCCGGACTGGAGTTCGTCAGTCGTGCGCACGCCAGCGGCGACAGCGGGCACCACGTAATGCCCCACGAGGGAGAATACTGTCAGGGAAATCCAACCGAACGCCACCAGGCTGATCCGGTCAAACCACCCCCACAAGAGCGACACCAAGGCCGCCAAAAGTCCCATAGCGGTGAGGACATTTGCCGTAGGAATGCGAACGTCCGTCAAAATGGAGTCGTACATTACGCCGTGGACACCGGCGACGTACTCGGCCGGTTCCAGCCGATACCCCCATACGAGCACCAACGCAAGCGCTGCCAGGAGGACGCCCAGATGACGCCGAGCCAGTTCGCTCACCACGATGCGGCGGTTGGTCCATCGCACGGCACCCATCGCCACGTATAAGAGCGCAACCACTCCAAGGATCACAGCCGCAAGCAACGTGGTGTAACCGTGAAAGGCGCGCTGCCACGGTAGCGTGAAGAGGTAGTAGGACGCATCATGGCGAAGAATCGGATCCAGCATACCCAGGGGAGTGGCCGAATTCGCCAGCACTCGCGCGTGCCACCACGAATCCGCAGTCTGACTGATCGACAACGCGAGGGCCAGACCCAGCACGACTGCCCCAAGTCGGAGAAACTTGAGCGGCACGGCTTCGACGATCTCGAGATTGGCAAGTCGTCGGGGTACGTGAACGGAGCCGATGGATCGGTACACCAGATAGAGGTTGCCCACGCACCACACCACCGCCCCGCCAAAGGCGGCTAGGAACAATCGCAGTTTGAGTCCCGCCAGCCACCGGTGGCTAGCTGCTGCACCGACGGCCTCCGCCCAAAGGCGGTCCGCAGTGCTAACGGCGAGCCAGCGCCCGATCACCAGGGCTACCAACAACCCGATGACAATCGCGCGTAGCCAACGGCCCCGCGCGCTCACTGTATCACGTCGAGATGCCCTCGCCGTTGAGCCATTGCTCAACCTCTCCGCGGTGTGTGGAGAGCGCTTCCTCGGATGATGCCTCGAACCGCATCACGAGAACTGGCTGGGTATTGGAAGCCCGGAGCAAGCCCCAACCGTCGGCGAAAGAGATACGAACACCATCGAGCGTCAGCACCTCGTACCGCTCGGCGAAGTGCTGGGCGGCGCGTTCGACGACCTGGAATTTCTTCTCGTCGGGGCAATTGATGCGGAGCTCGGGTGTGGAGAATGGTTTTGGAAGGTCTGCCAGCAAGACGGACAGGGGACCCCCCTTGCGCGCTACGTACGCCAAAAGCCGGGCCGCTGCAAAAAGGGCGTCATCGAATCCGTAATAGTCTCCCCCAAAGAACATGTGGCCACTCATCTCTCCGGCAAGTGGCGCATTCAGTTCCTTCATTTTGGCCTTGATGAGCGAATGCCCAGTCTTCCACATAACGGGGATGAGCCCGGTACGCTCGAGGTCGTGCCGCAGCACATCGGAGCACTTGACGTCGAAGATCACCGGATGGCCTTTGCCCATCCGGTGCACGAGGTCACGGCCATACAAGGCGAGTAGTCGGTCTCCGAAAACGATCTCACCGCGCTCGTCGACGGCGCCAATCCGGTCCCCGTCTCCATCGAAGGCAATTCCCAGCTCTGCTTTCGTCCTACGTACCGCCTCCTTCAGGTCAGCGAGGTTCTCCGGTACGGTGGGATCGGGATGATGATTGGGGAATGACCCGTCGGACTCACAGTACAGCGGAACGACTTCAGCCCCGATCCGAGAAAGAATCGACTCGGCCACGAGACTCGGAACACCATTTCCGCAGTCTACGACCACTCGTACCGGCCGCGCGAGGGGCCCGTTCCGCTCAACAATCGCCGCCGCGTAGCGTTCGAGGATCGTTGGATCCGTCTCGAGCGCTCCCATTGCGTCTCTTGTTCTGTCCGATTCAATGAGTTGCTTCAGCTCGAGGATCCGGTCTCCGTGCAGAGTCTCACCCACTGCCACTGTTTTGAATCCGTTGAACTCGGGCGGGTTGTGAGATCCTGTGACCTGAACACCTCCATCCACCGAGAGCACATGGATCGCGAGATAGAGCGCGGGCGTTGGCAGCTCACCGACATCAATTGCGGTGGCTCCAGAAGCCGCCATCCCATCACACACCGCATGGGCTAAAACGCTACTACTCGGACGATTGTCCCGACCAACGGCCAGACGAGGCGGGTGATCCAAGCGCTCACTGGCATAGGTCGCCACCGCACGCCCGATGGCGTGGGCGACCTGTGGTGTGAGCTCCTGGTCAACGAGACCTCGGATGTCGTACTGCCGGAAGATCGTTGTGGGTACCTTCACCTCAGCCTCGGAAGCTGGCTGATTTCGGCCCGGCAGACCGCTCAGCGTTCAATGCGATCCATGGTGAACTCAACGGGAGGCTTGAGATCACTGGAGCTGGTGCGCGCCAGATTCAGCGGTGCATTGGGCCAGAACCCGAAGAGGAGAAGCAGCGACGCGGTGATGCCGACGACCCAACGTGTAGCACCGATGGCTGCCGCATCGATGTGAGCCTCCTCTGTGCGGGGCGGTTTCATGTACATCTCCATGATAACTGGGAGATAATATCCGGCTGATACCACACTCGCACCGACCAACACGATACCCAAGGTCCATTGGTCGGCCTCGATGGCTGCAGAAAGCACATACCATTTCCCGATGAACCCTGCTGTTCCCGGAAAGCCGAGGAGGGAGAGCATGAAAACGGCCATTCCCAAGGCCAGCCAGGGTCGCGCCCTCCCGAGGCCCGCGAAGTCGTCTATTCGCAAGTCACGTTCACCGTTGCGACCGACGACCGCCACGACGGCAAAGGCTCCGACCGTCATCAGCGTGTACACGATCGCATAGAAGAGGAACGCGCCGGCTCCCGTTTCGGTCCCACCAACGACCGCAACGAGGAGGTATCCCGCGTGCCCGATGGAGCTGTACGCGAGCATGCGTTTGATGTGGTGCTGTGCAAGCGCCATTAGGTTGCCGGCGATCATCGTGATGGCGGCCAGCCACCAAACGACATCCTGCCAGGCTGTGACGGCGTCCCCGAGGGCGTGCACGAGCACACGCACAAGGCCGGCAAACGCCGCAGCTTTCACCGCAGTGGCCATGAATGCAGTGGTGGGTGTCGGCGCACCGTCATATACGTCTGGCGTCCACATGTGAAACGGTACCGCGGCGACCTTGAACCCAAAACCGACGAGGAACATGGCGATGCCCGCCAAGAACATGACGTTGGAGCTGAGCTCGAGGCTTGTGGTTTGGAAGTCAATCAGAGTGAGGTTGGTCGTACCCGTGGCACCGTATAGCAGGGCGATACCGTAGAGGAGAAACCCCGACGCGAAGGCTCCCAACAGGAAATACTTCAGCGCGGCTTCCGCGCCAAACACGCTGCGGCGGTTGATTCCCGCAAGGACGTATACGCACACCGACATCAGCTCCAGACCGAGGAACAGCACGATCAGGTCCGAGGCCCCTCCCATCAACATCATCCCGACGGTGGCAAGCACTAGGAGAAGGTAGTACTCGGGTGCCAGGATCCGCTCTCGCCCCAGGTAGCCAAGCGAGAGCATGACTGCGAAGATCGCCCCGACGAGGAAAACGCCCGCTGAGGCAAACCGAAAGCCGTCGAGCGCGATCATGTGCGTTATGCCCTCGGGCCGTGGGTCCTGAACCCACATCCACACCACGAGAAAGAGCGTACCCACGAGCCCGGCGAGTGCCAGTTTTCCAATGAGTCGCTGCTGCTCCACACTGCTATGGCGCCAGCCGATGACCAGCATGAGCACCAGCGCGCATGCTGTGAGGAAGAGTTCCGGAAGCAGGGCCAAAGAAATACCGGCTGGCGTCGCCAGGTCGATCACCATACCCATCACTCGTCGTCTCCGATAGGAAGCTCGACGCTCACGGGTCCGGGCATCGCTTCACGGACGTGGACGACCAGAGCTTGTGCCGACGCTTCTACGCGCCGCAAAATCGGTGCGGGATAGACTCCTATCCAGATGATGCACACGATGAGTGGCCCCAAGACCAGGAGCTCCCTCACCGACAGATCGGGCATCTTTTGGTTCTCCGGTTTGTCCAGCTCGCCGTACAGTAGACGCTGCAGGGCCCACAAGAGATAACCGGCCGCGAAAATCACGCCCGTGGTTGCGATCACTACGGCCACGGGGAATTCCCTGAACGAGCCGATGAGAACCAAGAACTCACCGACGAATCCATTCGTCCCTGGTAGTCCGATCGATGACAGGGCCACCACGGTCAACACGGCAGCAAGAGCTGGTACTGCCCGGGCGATACCGCCGAACTCAGAGATCGTTCGCGTGTGGCGTCGCTCATACAACATGCCCGCCAAGAAAAAGAGGGCCCCCGTCGAGATCCCGTGGTTGATCATGATGATGATCGCACCCTGAACGCTTTGCAGATTCAAAGCCCAGATCCCCAACATCACAAACCCGAGGTGACTAACGGACGAGTATGCGACGAGTTTTTTGAAATCTGGCTGTACGAGCGCCACGAGCGCACCGTAGATTATGCCCACGACTGACAGCCCGACAATGATCGCCACGATGGTTGGATCGAGAACGACTTGCGGGAAGAACGGAACGGCGAATCTCAGGAATCCATATGTCCCCATTTTGAGGAGAATGCCTGCCAGGATTACTGAGCCCGCCGTTGGGGCCTCCACATGGGCATCCGGCAGCCATGTGTGGAACGGGAACATCGGCACCTTGATGGCAAACGCGAGCGCGAAAGCGCCAAACAGCCAGACCGCCCACGGCTGTACCAGGCCGATGTTCTGCAGCAGGTGGGCGTATGCAAAGGAGTACACACCTGTGTCCCGACCGACGACGTAATAGATCGTCAGGATGGCCACCAGCATGAGCAGCGACCCGACGAACGTGAAAATGAAGAACTTGATTGCGGCGTAGAGACGTCGGCCGCCTCCCCAGACCCCGATGATGAAATACATCGGGATCAGCATGATCTCCCAGAAGACGTAGAACACAAACAGATCAAGAGCGACGAACACACCGAGCATGCCCGTGGTGAGCACCAGAAGGAGCGCATAATACGATCGCTCGTGTTGTTTGATGTAGTTGAAGCTTCCCAGCACAGCGAGCGGCATGGTGAACGTGGTGAGCAGCACCATAAAGAGCGAGATGCCGTCCACACCGAGGTAATACGTGATCCCCCAATCGGGTATCCACGCGTGCCGCACCTCGAACTGCATGGCGGCGGTGCCGGGCTCAAAGGCCCACCATAACCCACTAGATATGACGAATTCAGCGAGGGTCACGCACAGGGCGATCCACTTCGCATGCTCTGCCCGCGACAAAAGGACAATCAACGCCGCCGCCAGCGGTAGCGCCATTAACATGTCCAGCGCCCAGCTGCGGTAGCCAATACTCAGGAGAAAATCGCTCATCAGCGGCCTATTGCGTCATGGCCTGGAACAGCACCAACGCACCGAGAACGAACAGCACTATGTAGGTCGTCACCTGGCCTGTCTGCAGTCGCGTGCCTATCCAACCAAGAAGGCGCGTAGCCCTGGCCCAACCGTTTACACCTACACCATCGATTATGCCGTCGTCGACGGTTCGCCACAGAACATTGCGCGACACCCAGATCAACGGACGGACCACGACCGCGTTGTAGATTTCATCGATGTAGTATTTGTTGAGCAGCACCCGTTGCACACCCACCTCAGCAGGCGCCTCCCGTGCGCTCTTTAACAACGCGGGTTTGAGCAACGCCCAGGCGGCAGCGATGCCCAGAGCAGCAATGAGAGTGGCGACACCAAGGAGCGTCCACTCGACCGGCGCCGTAAGATGGGCCTCAGCCAGATACTCACTGGCACCTTCGGTCACAGGCTCTAGCCAGTGCTCCAGCCATCCAGCTCCCGGAAGGACATGCGGCAAATTGAGCAGGCCAGCGAGCACGCTTCCCGCCGCCAAAACGACCAGAGGACCAGTCATGATCCATGGCGCCTCGTGGAACTGACCCTCTTCCTCGGTGCCCGTTCGATTTGGCCCATGGAAGGTGTAAAACATGAGGCGGGTCATGTAAAAGGCCGTCAACAACGCGGCAACCGCACCGATCGCCCACAGGACGTAGAAGAAGACGCTGTCATGACCACGGGCAAAGGTGGACGCAAGAATCTCGTCCTTCGAAAAGAAGCCGGAAAACCCTGGGACCCCGGCAATCGCCAACGTAGCGATCCACATAACGGCAGCTGTCCACGGCATGTATTTCCGCAGGCCTCCCATATTGCGCATATCCTGCGGATCGTCATCACGGTGCGTGTGATGATACACGCGGTGCATCACATGGATGACACTGCCAGAACCCAGAAAGAGCAGCGCTTTGAAAAAGGCATGAGTGACGAGATGAAACACTCCGGCCGTATAGGCTCCAACCCCCACACCCAAGAACATATACCCCAGCTGCGACACGGTTGAGTACGCGAGCACCTTCTTGATGTCCCACTGCTTCAAGGCAATTGTCGCGGCAAAGAGAGCTGTCAACGCCCCGACACCTGCCACCACCGCGCTAGAAGTCGGTGCCATCGCGAAGAGCACGTTGGTTCGCGCCACCAGATACACGCCGGCGGTAACCATTGTCGCCGCGTGGATCAGCGCCGACACCGGTGTAGGTCCCGCCATGGCGTCGGGCAGCCACGTGTACAGTGGAATCTGCGCCGATTTGCCGGCACAACCGAGAAACAGAAGCAAAGTGATACCGGTGATGAGCAGGCCGTTCAACTCGAACACGCGCGGCGCCGCCTCGGCCACTTCGGTGAAGGACAGGGTCCCGGTGGCGTTGAAAATCATGAACATGGCGACGAGGAATCCAAAGTCACCGATGCGGTTCATGATGAACGCTTTGTTGCCCGCAACCGCCTTAGCTTCGTCGCTGAACCAGAAGCCAATCAGCAGATAGCTGCACAACCCAACGCCTTCCCACCCGATGAACATGACCGGGAAGCTGGCACCCAGCACCAGTACCAGCATGAAGAAGACAAATAGGTTCAGGAAGGCGAAGTAGCGCGGGTACGATGGATCCTCCCGCATGTATCCGACGCTGAACACGTGAATCAGCGCGCCTACCCCCGTGACGACCATCAACATGACGGCCGACAAGGCATCCACCTGAAAAGCCAGATCTATCTGGAGATTGCCGGCCGGCATCCACGACCACAGCGGAAGCAAAAAAGGCGCCTCATCTCCGGCGCCGGCCAACCCAACCACAACCCCAACGGCCACCGCGAACGCGGCGACCACGGTGCCTACACCAATAACACTAACAGCGCGCTTCGCGCTCGGCTGAAAGAAGCTCAACCACCCATTCGCCAGGAAGCCAGCGAACGGTAGGAGCACCACAAGCCATACCAGAGCTACGGAGGCCGGCATCATCCACGTAGCAGGTTGAGTGTTTGCAAGTTCACGGTTTCCTTGTGACGGTAGATGGCCAAGACGATCGCAAGACCAACGGCCGCTTCAGCAGCCGCCACGGCCATCACGAAGAAAACAAACACCTGTCCGTCCGGACCCAGCTGTTGCGCTAAGGCGACGAACGTCAGATTGACGGCGTTGAGCATCAACTCGACGCACATGAAGATGATGATCGCATTCCGGCGCAGCAGCACGCCCAGCACTCCGATGCTGAACAGGATGGCCGACACCCCTAGCGCAGGCCCAAGCAACATCAGAGCCTCCTCTTGGCCAGCACCACCGCACCTGCGATTGCGGCAAGCAACAGCACCGAGGTAATCTCAAACGGGACCAAGTACGTTCGGAACAGCGGCTCCGCCACCACGTTGATCGCACCTTGCTCAGCAGTCAGCCGATCCATCTCTCCCGCCGGAAGCCGCAAGCTCAGGTTCGGCAGGAAGTTTCTGACCGCCCAGAGTTCCACCACCAGCACAGCCGCCAAAACAAAGGCCACGAGCCGCCCCGCCCACCCGCGCATGTCCGTCGCCCGCGTCCGACCAAGGTTGAGCAACATAATGACGAAGAGGAACAACACCATAATGGCACCCGCGTACACGAGCACCTGCATCGCTGCAATGAAGTGGGCGTCGAGCACCACGTACATAGCTGCAAGGGCCATCAGCGTCATGACGAGCCACAACGCGCTTGCCACGGGGCTGCGGCGCGTCACACACAGCACCGCCGACGCTATGGACACGCCTGCTGACAGCCAAAAGAAAGTCTCGGTCATGGCTACTGTCCCTTGGGATCTGAGGGATCCCACAGGGTTGAAACAGCGTGCGTTTGTGAACACAGCCGCTCGAGATCGTAGACGAACCGCTCTCGCTCGTACTCCGCGTTCTCATAATGCACACCGACGTGAATGGCCTCTTCCGGACAAACCTCCTGGCAGTATCCACAAAAGATGCAGCGAAACTCATCGATCTCGTAAATGAGTGGATATCGGTCGCCCTGCTCGTCCTCGCCCGGAACCAGCTTGATGCAATTTGCAGGGCAAATCTGAGGGCACAGTCCGCAGGCGACACATTTCGCACGCCCCTGCTCATCAGTGAGCATTCTGTGCGTACCACGCCACCGCTCCGAGATCTGCCAGTCTGGCGTTGATTTCTGCTCCGGGTACTTCATCGTAACCTTGGGTCGAAGCAGGTGCTGGAACGTGAGCGCCATCCCCTTCAACGTGGCGCGAAGATAGCTCACTCCGCTATCCGGCCGCTTTATCGTCTTGACTGTGATCGCCATCAACCCCCCGCGCTACGATGTATCGCTGATCCGACGAGCAGCCGGCCCTGGTCGAGCATCCAGAATACCCCGTACACAAACACCAAGTTAACTGCGAACAAGACCAGGCCGTGTCCCACGCCCAAACGCGCCTGATCGTCAACACCAAGAATCCACACCACCGTGGCGATTACCATGATGTATCCCAGCAGCATGGGAAGCATGAACTTCCAGCCAAGCTGCATCAGCTGATCAAATCGGAAACGGGGGAGGGTCCAGCGAATCCAGATGTACACATACGTGAAGAACACGGTCTTGGCGCCGAACACGAGGAGGCTGATTAGAGATTTGAACACAGTGGGTTCACCCTCGTCCCACGCCGTGAACGGCACATCCCAACCGCCGAAGAACAATGTGGTTATGAGCGCAGCACCGGTGATGATGTTTGCGTACTCCGCCATGAAGAACATCGCGAACTTCATGGAGCTGTACTCCGTATGATAGCCCGATACCAACTCTGACTCGGTCTCCGGCAGGTCGAAGGGTAGGCGATTTGTCTCGGCCAAAGCGCTAACTACAAAAAAGATGAAGCTGAGCGTGAGAGCCAGAACGAACCACACGGATTGCTGCTGCACCCTCACGACCTCGGACAGCGTCACATTACCGACGAGGATGAGCACGGCGATGATGCTCAACCCCATTGCGATTTCGTAGCTGATCATCTGCGCGCTTGACCGAAGTCCGCCGAGCAGGGAGTACTTGCTCCCCGACGACCAACCGGCGAGCACGAGGCCGTACACTCCCAGGCTTGTGATTGCGAGGATGTAGAGAAAGCCTACTGGCAAGTCCGCAACAATCATGGGCATCGGACCCGAGTGCACGAACCGACCGAGCAATGGAAGAGTGAAATCGAAGGTGACCGGCATGGGTGCGGCAAACGGGACCACAGCAAAGGCCATAAACGCCGGAATGAAGGCCATTATCGGTGCAAGGAAGAACAGCAAGCGACTCGCCTGTGGCGGCGATGTTTCCTCCTTGACAAGGTTCTTGAGGCCGTCGGCAGCAGGTTGCAGCAATCCTTGAGGACCGACGCGGTTGGGGCCCAGCCGATCCTGCTTCCACGCACTGACGCGACGCTCAGCCCAGGTCAGCAGCGCCACGCCAACCATGACGGCCACGATCACAAATCCGATTTTGATGACCGCGAGTAGGATGAACCCCTTCAGTTCCGGCGTCATGCGGTCACCCCAGCCTGCCCAGCCTCGGTCATCACGCAACCGCTGACGCCGAGACTCCCATACGATAGGCCGGCGAACGCCTGCTCGGCCTCCGCCAACACACCAAAGGCATCCTCAGCACTAAACAATGGCTCGCCGCGGCCGAGTTCGTGGAGCAGCTGCCCCAGCACCCACCACGCGGGACGAGCCATCCCCGGACATGCCTTCGCCTGGAAATAGCGCTGCACTCGCCGATCGCGATTTACGAACGTGCCATCTTCCTCAGCGACATTTGCAATTGGCAGAACCACCTTCGCTCCCCGAGCATTATCAGGCAGGACGGTGCCGAGGTAGATGGCGTTGGTGTCCGCCAGTGCTGAGCGGGCGACTCCGTCCAAGGTCTCATCCACCACGAGCACTAGCGAAGTATCGGACAATGTTGAGACGGCTTTCTCGAAATCCTCCGTGTAGCCCAACGTCACCGCACCGGCCACGTTAGCGGCGCGATCAGATCGCAGTGCCAGGTTCGCCACCCCAGGCAGCGGGGTTTCGTTCTCCACTCGCTCGACCCGAAAAGCACCTTGAGAATCGACATCTGCCAGGAGTCGCCTCGACAAGTAGAGAGCTTCATTCGAGGCATTGGGCGAGGCGAGCACAATGGCCCGACCGTTCGAACCCCTCACGATGCGGGCAGCCTCGTGCAAGGCATTATCCCAATCGGTGGCCGCGAGCTCACCATCGGTCAACAGCAGCGGTGCCTCGATGCGGTCACCGCGGTTCATCCAGCGGTAGTGCGCCCGACCGTGGTCACAGAGAAAATACCGGTTCACCTCCACGTTGGCGCGCGGCCGGATACGGACAACGATGTCCGTTCGCGTATCGAGATTGACGTTGCACCCCTGGGAGCACCCTGTGCAGATGCTCGCCGTCTTGTCGATTTCCCACACACGAGCCTTGTGAAGGAAATCCTTGGAGATCAGAGAGCCGACCGGACAGAGATCCACCACATTGCCCGCCCACGGGTTGTCAAGCTCGCGGTCAGGGTGAACACCGATGAAGGCACGGTCGCCTCGCTCGCTCACATTCAGGACCTCGTCGTCCGCCACGTGGTCCATAAAGCGCACGCATCTGGTGCACAGAATACACCGGTTTGGAACGTAAAGTACGTCCCCGCCAAAATCTTCGACCGGATTGAATCGTTTGGCATACTCTCCGTACCTCGTGCGTGCCTGCCCTTCCTTGAAAACGTAGTTCTGCAGCTCGCACTCGCCCGCCTGATCGCAGATCGGGCAGTCGAGCGGGTGGTTGATTAGCAGGAACTCGAGGACGCCTTGGCGAGCCTTGCGCGCCTCTTCGCTGAACACACTGACGACTTGACCTTCCGCCACCGTGGTGGCACAGGCAATCTGCAGCTTCGGCGTCTTCTCTACTTCGACGAGACACATCCGGCACACCCCGGCCACCGGGAGCCCAGGATGGTAGCAGTAATGCGGGATCACCACACCTGCTCTCTTGGCAGCCTCTAAGATGTTCGTTCCCTTGGGAACGCTCACCTCTACACCATCGATTGTCAGCGTGATCAGCTCTTGATCAGCCATCCGCATCACACCTTCGCCATCGCCGGCGCTTTCTTGCCGGCGATGTACGCGTCAAACTCGTCACGGAACTTTTCGATGGCGCTCACCACCACCGCGGCGCAGGAATCGCTCAGCACACAGATCGTCCTTCCCGTCATTTCAGTGCCCAAATCCAACAGCAGATCCAAGTCCTTCGCGGCTCCCTCACCCGCCAGAATGCGCTCGAGGATCCGGACGGTCCACGCTGTGCCTTCTCGGCACTGCGTGCACTGTGCACAGGACTCGTGAGCGTAGAATTTGGCGAGACGCATCGCTTGATACACAATATCTGCGCTGTCGTCGTACACGATGACACCGCCCGACCCGAGCATGGTTCCCTGCTCCACGCAGCCCTCGTAGTCGAGCAAACATGCTTCTGTCTCTTCCTTATTTAACAGCGGCACCGATGAGCCACCCGGTTGGCAAGCCTTCAGCGTCCGGCCCGGGTGCATCCCTCCGGCAAGCTCGTTAATGAGCTCCCCGAGAGAAAACCCCATCGTGACCTCGTAATTCCC
>JBDHDY010000002.1:0-44024 GCA_039591275.1 Gemmatimonadota bacterium
GTGTCGGGTGGCACGAGTTTGCGGTTGGTTGTTCCGCAGTGTTCACAGATCCATTCAGCCGTATTCATTTGCCAGTCGTCAAAATGTGTAAGGCGCCTCGAATCAACTCGGCCGTCTCGGCGGCTCCATTGGCCGACAGGACGGATCGGACGGCACTGTCAGCCTCTGTTGTCCCAAACCCCAAATTGACCAACGCCGACAGCGCCTGCTCCGCCTTTGGGCCGGGCCTGTCGGGTCCTGTTTCCCCCTCAAGGTCGCCCAAGCGGTCCTTGAGTTCCAGTACCATGCGCTCGGCCTTCTTCTTCCCCACTCCCGGCACCGTGCAGAGTGCGGCCAGGTCGCCCTCCCGCAGGGCGCCCACCACCCGATCGCCCCCGAGCGCGGAAAGCAGGGCCAGCGCCAAGCGCGGGCCGACGCCGCTCGCTCCCAGTAGTCGCTGAAACACCGTTCGCTCAACCGTCCGGTCGAAGCCGAACAGCAACCAGCCGTCCTCACGGACCACGAGGGCCGTGTGCAGATGTGTTTGGGATCCGGGTTGAGGCAGGCGCTCCAACACGCCCAGGGGGACCGCCAATTCATAGGCCACACCGCCCGGAGTCGTGATCGTGACGACGTCGCCGTGCTTGGCGGTCAATGTCCCGCGGACACCGGAGATCATGGGTCCCCCGTCGCCAGCAGATAGGCCACGGCAACGGCTACGCCGTCCGCCGCATCGCTGGGCTCTGGTGGACTCTTCAGGTTGAGCAGTTTTTGAACCATGTACCCGACTTGTTCTTTCGCCGCCGCGCCCCCTCCCACGATCATCTTCTTCACCCGGGCTGGGGGGAATTCGGCAACCTCGAGGCCGGCCTGGGCGGCAGCGAGCAGAATGACACCCCGCGTGTGCCCGAGCACCACGGTCGTCCGCACGTTCTTGGCGTAAAAGATGCTCTCCACAGCCAGCGCGGTGGGCTCGTGACGCTCGATGAGCTGTACCAGATCCTCGTAAAGGGCGCGGAGCCGACACCACAACGGCTGGTGCGGGCTCGTTCGAATGACTCCGCACTCCACGAGTCGCCCCGGCCGGCCATCCGCGGGCTCAACGACACCGTATCCGGTTGTCGCCGTGCCGGGATCGACGCCGATTACCCTCACACTCACTCGCTTGCCGCCGCAAGCGTCTCCGCGTCGATGTCAAAGTTGCTGAACACGTTCGATACGTCGTCTTGCTCCTCGAGGGCGTCGATGAGCTTTAATAACCGCCCTGCATCCTCCCCGCCCACCTGTACCGTGCTCGTCGGTATCATGGCGATCTCAGCCTGAGCCGGCTGGACGTTTACACTGACGAGCGCCGCGCGAACCGTGTGCAGGGTAGCCGCATCGGTCGTGATGACATACTGGTCCCCCTCTTGCACCATGTCCTCGGCGCCGGCTTCAAGCGCGGCTTCAAGGGCGGCTTCTTCATCGCACGCCTGTGCGTCCACGTAAACCTGGCCCTTGCGTTCGAACATCCACGCCACGGAGTTCGGTGCTCCCAGGTTGCCTCCTCGCTTGGAAAAGATGTGCCTGATCTCGGCCACCGTGCGATTGAGGTTGTCTGTCGTCACTTCGATCATGATGGCCGCACCGCCCGGCCCGTATCCCTCGTACGTCGCCTCCTCGTAGGTGACGCCTCCGAGCTCACCCGTTCCTTTCTTGATGGCTCGCTCGATGTTGTCCTGTGGCATGTTCTCGGCCTTGGCCGTCTCGATGGCCGTCCGCAGACGAGGGTTACCCTCTGGGTCGCCGCCGCTGGCCCGCGCAGCGACGGTGATTTCCCGAATGAGTTTGGTGAATTTGGCGCCGCGCTTAGCGTCAACGACTGCCTTCTTGCGCTTTATTTGCGCCCACTTGCTGTGGCCGGCCATGGCAGTTCCGAATTTCCAGGCTGCTGGTAAGTCCCAGATGGGAGAAATATATGGGGAAGCTGGCTTATCTAGGGGGAGTGGTGAGGACGGAGGAGGGAGGGGGAGATCCTCCTCTCCACTCCCTTCATCGGTCCGGATCCAGCATATCCTCGAATCGCATGCAGTGCTGGTAAAAATACAGGTCGACGAATCCGGTGGGGCCGTTGCGATTCTTGGCGACAATCAACTCCGTGGCCCCCTCGTTACCGACACCGGGAGCGTACATCTCTTCGCGGAAGAGTCCCAGCACCACGTCCGCGTGTTGTTTGACGGCTCCGAGAACACCGAAATCGTCCAGACTCGGCCTAGGGTCGCTCCTTTCCATGCGGTGGCGCGGTAGCTGCGCCACAGCCAGACAGGCTACTCCGTGATCCAGCGCCATTGCCTTGAGGGTTCGGAGCGTCAGAGCGTTGTCCTCCTCCTGGGTGAGCTTCGTAGCCGGTGGAGAAAGGAGCTGCAGATAGTCGATGACCAGGAGGGTGGGGTGATGATTCCACACGGGCTCGAGGATCTCGTCGAACTGCGAACCGACTATCGGATGGACTTTGAGGGGCAGATTCTGGAGCTTGAGGGCGACGGCTCCGAGGGCCGCTCGCTGCCGGTCGGGCAAGTTGGCGTTGCGGATCTCGTCGATCTGCGCGCGTCCCTCGATTGCAAGGGCTCGCTCGAGCACCCGATCCTCGTCCATCTCGCCCGAGATGAACGCTACCGGGAGACCCTCCTGTGCGACTCTGAGCGCCATGCCCAGAGCCAAGGCTGATTTCCCCGAGCCGACATCGCCGCCCAGCACAACGAGATCCCGGAGCCTGAAACCGCCGCCCAGAATCTGGTCGAGGGATTGAAACCCGGTCGGAACGGTATCCGGCGCTGGATGCCCAGGGGTTTGGGCATCGACCTGCTCGATGAGCTTGATGAGTGGATTGCGCCGGAGGCGCTTCGGGTTTGCCATGGCTCCTGCCGCTGTAACTATACTATGAAGATCTCACCGCGCGATCGCCCCTTCAGGGTTCTGCGTCACTTCACCGGCCGCCAGCAGTACTGCCATTCCCAGACTCTGCCAGCTGGGCGGCGCTGGCTACGGCCTCCGCTGCGTCCTTGCCCAACGTCTCCCTCACCGGGGCAACCATCATCCGCAGCGCGACGCACGCCGAACGTTCCGTTCCCTTGCCCAGCTGCTGGATCCCTCCGTGGAGCGCGCGCTCTAGGGGCCGGGGCAACAGAAGGCTCCTGAGTCGTTTTTCGAGCGCCAGCAGGCGACGCCGGTGGGTCCGCTCGGTCACTCGGTGCGGATCGAAAAGGTGCCCACAGGATCCCATGAACAACCAGATGGCGAACAGGCCATTGCGTCGTGGACCCCTCGCCGATCCGGCCATTGTTTCAGTCACACGTCGTTCCTGCTTCGCAAACCGATCGCTCACGCCACCTCCAGCAACGCTTCCTCCACCTCAGATGGAGCGATGTCGCGCAGGCAGCGATGGTGATCCAGCGGGCACGTTGGGCCGCCGTGGAGGGAGCAGGGGCGGCAAGGCATTTGCCGTTGGAGCACCGTGGCGCGGGCGCGATACGGGGAAAACCCGAATTCCTCTACGGTGGGGCCAAAGAGGGCGACGAGCGGCGTTGTCACCGCGGCGGCCACGTGAAGGACGCCAGAGTCGCTCGAAACGACGGCTTTGGCGCCCCGGCAGAGAGCCACCATCACGCGAAGTGGGAGGCCGTAGGCTTCGATTGCGCTTGGCCCGGCCAGCAGGTCGCGTTCATGGGGCAGGCCCAAACCGACGACCTGAATCCCCCGGTCCCGAACGGCCCTGGCGAGAGCGCGCCAGTATGACGGCGGCCATCGCTTGGTCGCATGCCGGGCTCCGGGTGCCAGTACCACGTAGTCGCCCTGGACGATGGCCGCGGCGCTCTCTTCATCTCGGGGTGTCGTGAAGAGCTCTGCCGGGCCGCCGTCGGCGGTCACGCCGAGGTCGAGCGCTGCTTCGAAGTAGCGATCTGCCACGGGAATCGAGAGGGATCCAGTACGGATGCCGACCCACGTCAGCAGGCGCCGTTCGATGCGCCGGGCGTTGCAGCGGTGCCATCTACCGGCGAGCAGGCGGCGCAACATGAACGTCCGCAAATTCCCGTGCAGATCGAGCAGGTGATCGTAGGACGGCCCTGCGAGGCGCCGACCGAATGCGACAATGGATTCGCCTGGGGCGAGCACCGCGACCGAGCTGATGTTCGGATTTGTCTCGATGAGCGACGCATAGCGGTGTTTGGTGGCGAACGTGACGTGGGCTCTCGGGTGTTTCCTGCGGATGGCCCGGAGCAGAGGCGTGGTCAGCACGATGTCGCCGAGGGAGCTGAACCGCACGAGGAGTATGCGAGGTTCCTCCGACATGGCGTAGCCAATGTAGGCGCCGCCGCCGTAGGTGGCCAGTCCCGCGTTGCTCCGGCGCGTCACGCCCCGTTAGTTTCGCAGTATGGCACGCCAGAGAACGGTTCTATGGGTGGACGACGAGGTCGAATCACTCGAAGCCCACGCGTTGTTTCTCAAAGAAAACGGGTATGCCGTGGAGCTCACGGCGCACGGCGATGATGCTCTAGTTCTGCTGCGGCGACAGCCGTACGGGGTGGTCTTGCTTGATGAGCAGCTGCCAGGACGGCGCGGGCTGGAGTTGGTGGACGAGATTCGGGCCATCGACGCCAGCGTACCGGTGGTCATGATCACCAAGAGCGAGGAAACCGGTGTCATGCGGGAGGCCATTGGGGTCGAGATGGAGGACTATCTCGTCAAGCCCGTGAATCCGCGACAGGTGCTGAGTGTCGTCACCCGGCTGATCGAGGGCCCGCAGATCAGGCGACAGCGACTTGCTCAGGATTTCGTTGGACGGTTCCGGGAGCTGGAGCAACGGCGCTCCTCGGACATGGGATGGCGGGAGTGGGTGGAGTTGGTCGCCGAATTGGCACAGTGGGAAGTCCGCCTGGGGGCTGGCGACGAGATGGGATTGGCCGACGCCCTGACGACACTGCAGCGGAGCATGCACGCCGATTTCGCCCATTTCATAGAGGCCAATTATCCGCGCTGGTTAGCCGATCCGGAGGCAGATCGTCCTCCTTTGTCTGTGGACGTTGGTGAGGAGTTTCTTGCGCCGCTGGTGAAGGCGCACGGGAACGTTGCGTTCATCATCGTGGATTGTCTCAGGCTCGATCAGTGGGAACTGTTGAAGCCCCTGATTGCCGATTTGTTCGACATCGACGTCTCGTACTATTTCAGCATTCTGCCGTCAGCGACCCCGTTCTCCCGCAACGCGATATTCGCGGGGCTATTCCCGGTGGAGATCGCGGAGCGTCATCCTGAGTGGTGGGGTGAAAGGGACGGCGAGAGTCTGAACACACACGAGAAGGATCTGTTGCTCGAGCAGCTCTCCGAGCTAATCGGGGACAGCACGCCCGTACAATACGAGAAGCTGTCGACCCTCAAGGAAGGAGCAGAGCTTCTCAAGCGGTTGCCAGCTCATCTGTCTCAAGACGGCGTAACCGCACTGGTGTTCAACTTTGTGGATCAACTCACGCACGGGCGAGGGGAGCACGCAATACTCTACGAGGTGGCACGGGACGCCGGGTCGTTGCGCAACCTTACGCGTACATGGTTTCGGGACTCGGCATTGTTTCAAGCGCTCAAGGAGGCGGAGCGCCGACGTGTGCCGGTATTGCTCACCACTGATCACGGTTCGATTCACTGCCACACACCGGCGACGGTGTTTGCGAAGCGCGATGCTACAGCCAATCTGCGGTACAAGTTCGGGGAAGATCTGCGAGCCGAGCGCCGTGACACGGCGATCAGCGTAGAGGATCTTCCCGCTTGGGGCATGCCTAAGATGGGGCTTGGCGTGCGGATGCTCCTGGCCACTGGAGACCATTTTTTCGTGTACCCCACGAAATTGCGGGAATACCAGGGGCGTTACCGCGGGGCGTTCCTTCACGGCGGCGTGACTCCCGAAGAGATAGTGTCGCCCATCGCTCTCCTCACACCTCGAGGGCGGTAGGTGGGGCGGTACAAACGACTTCTTGGATATCTCAATCCGTATTGGGGGGTGTTCGGGACGAGCCTCGCCGCCGCCGTCGTTGCCTCCGTTCTGGATGGTTTCACCTTTGCGCTCCTGATCCCCTTTCTGCGCGTACTATTCGAGGTGGGCTCGGCGTTTGCGGATGCGCCGACCGCCGTCGAGCGGGTCATCGATTTCGCAGCCGGTCGTTTCGTGGGGCAGGGCGATCAATCGGCAGCCCTGCGCAACATAGTTGTGGTGATCCTCGTTGCTGTGGCGCTGAAGAACGTCGCCGGATATGTGGCCACCTATCTGGCGACGTATATCAAGGAAGGCGTCACCCGCGATTTGCGGAGGGAGTTTTACGCCCACATCCAGAAACTGGGCTTGGCGTTCTTCCAGCGCACCAAGGGGGGGCAACTCATCAGCCGCATGCTCGCGGACACCGAGCAGGCGAACCTCTTCATCAGCCAGGGACTGCAAGCCGTGCTCCGCAACGGTGTGCTGATTCTCGTTTACCTGGCTATCCTGTTTGCCCTGTCGTGGAGGCTCACGCTCATCACACTGTTACTTGCCCCGGCCATCGCGCTGGTTCTCAAGCCGATCATCCTTCGCGTGCGCGAGTTGTTCGGGAACGTCGCCCACGAACGAGGAGAACTCACCGCGATCATGACGGAGACGGTGAGCGGTGCGCGACTGGTCAAGGCGCACGCTGCCGAGCCGTATGAGCTTCGACGATTCACCGATGTCCTGCAACGGTATTTCAAGAAGATGCTGCGGACGCAGCGTCTGGCAATTCTTGCGAGTCCGCTGAGCGAGACATTGGGCGCGGGGGTGTTTGTACTGCTGTTGCTGGTCGGGAGTTGGGCGACGTTACAGGGCCAGAGCATGCGCCCAGAGGTGTTCGTGGCGTTCGTCGCCGTGGCAATGCGACTCCTGCCGCCAGTCAAACTATTGGCTCAGTTCCCCTCGTTTGCGGAGATGGCTCTGGCGGGAGCGAGTCGTGTGTTCGAGGTATTGGACCGCCCGCCCGACGATGTGGATCCACCCGGGTCGGCCGAATTTTCAGCCGTTGAGCGCAACGTGGTCTTCAAGGATGTGTGGTTTTCCTACCGGGACGGCGAGTGGGTTCTTCAGGGAATTGACCTCACGGTCCGCTGTGGTGAAGTCGTGGCCATAGTCGGTCAGTCGGGGGCGGGGAAGTCCACCCTAGTAGATCTTCTTCCACGGTTCATTGACCCGCAGCGGGGTGCGGTTCTCCTGGACGGCGTGCCCACGACCGCCTACAGTCGCCGCTCGCTTCGGCACTCTCTCGGTGTGGTCAGCCAGGAAACGGTCATCTTCAACGACACCGTGTTGGCAAATATCGCGTACGGGGAGCAGGCCGGCGCGGACCGCGATGCGGTCGTCTCCGCGGCCCGAGCGGCAAATGCTCACGGTTTCACATCCCGACTGCCGCAGGGGTACGACACGGTTCTCGGGGAACGCGGCACGCAACTATCTGGCGGAGAGCGTCAGCGAATCGCCATTGCGCGAGCGTTGCTCAGGGACCCGCCAATTCTCATTCTCGACGAGGCAACGTCGGCCTTGGATGCCGAGTCGGAGCGCCTGGTGCGAGAAGCGATTGATCGGTTGCTGGAGAACCGGACGGTACTCGTGATTGCTCACCGGCTCTCAACGGTTGCGAGGGCGGACGCCATCGCAGTCCTCGACGGCGGGCGCATCGTCGAGTTGGGCCGTCACGACGAACTCGTCACCGGCGGCGGGTTCTACCAGAAGCTCTACGAGGTGGAGCTGGCGGCTGGCTTCTAGGAGCGGCGCCCGTTGACCGGGGCGTTGTGAGATAGACTGGGCTCGGTTCCTCCACCACTCCCATACCGCGATGACTTGGCACTCCTACGACGAGATCGATTGGTACGATACCCCTCGGTATTACGACATCGTCTTTGCGGCCGATACTAAACTGGAAGCGGACTTCCTCGAGGCCATGCGCCGGCGATTCAGCATGGTTCGCGGTCGGCGTGTGCTCGAGCCGGCATGCGGGAGTGGGCGTCTAGTGGAGGAGATGGCCCGCCGTGGCTACAGTGTCACCGGCTTCGACGGCAACCCCAATGCGCTGGCCTACGCGCGTGAACGGCTGGCTCACGAGGGTCTGCACGCGCGCCTCTTTCAAGCCGAGCTGGCAACCTTTGGGCTGCCACCGCGGTTCGATCTGGCGCACTGCCTCGTGAGCACGTTCAAGTATCTGTTGAGTGAACGAGCGGCCCGCGCCCACCTGCGCCGCGTGAGCGGGGCGCTCAAACCCGGTGGCATCTACGTGCTTGGCTTTCATCTCAGCGAGTACGGAACGACTTCGAAGACCCGAGAGCGATGGGTTGGCCGGCGCGGCGGAACGGAGGTTGTCTGCAACACGCAGTTTTGGCCCCCGGATCGCCGGCACAGGCTTGAGCGAGTGCGAGCGCGCCTCACGGTGGACGACCGGGGGGCAAAGCGCCGCCTGGAGACGAACTGGATGTTTCGCACCTACAGCGCGCGTCAAGTCAGAAGCCTAATCCGCTCGGTTCGCGGCTTCGAGCACGTCGGGACCTACGACTTCACGTACCGTGCAGAGCAGCCCCGGACACTGAATGACGAACAGTTGGATTGTGTGTTGGTGTTGAGGAAGGGGCGGGGGTGATGAAGATGGACGCGAATCCCGAGCGTCCCTACCCGTTCTCCTGATCCACATCGCCCCGGTCCAGAAGCAGCCTCTTCACATGGCCCGACCACCTTCTTATGCGCCCGATGCTTGACTCGCTATTTGCAGTTTTCACCTCTCGGGCGGCGATCGCATAGGTAGGACACTGGCGTACGAAACCACCATCTGCGGGGGACCAGATTTGTTCGGGTTGCTTGACGATTGCCTTACCGGCGTCGTCGATGGCGAACATGTCGGCGCCTCCGTAGATCAAACAAAGGCCGCATCCGACGCACCGCTCACGGTCGATCCGAACACTGACGGCGCGCCGGGGGAAAATGCCTGAGGCATCCGATGCAGGCAGGTTGTCCAGCTCCGCGAGAATGGACTTTGTGCTTCGGTATCCGGCGTCGATGAACTCGCGCGCATGGCGGAAGGCGAACATACCCAGGTGCTCCACCGGCGGTTCCAGAAGGATGAGGGGCGGGCGGTCCCACTGCTGCAGAGCTTGATCGCGCATGGTCTGAATGGCGATCTCGATGACCCGGGAGTACACGGCTGCGATGCCCTCGGAGTGAATTTCCGCTGGCACGACGGTATTCGAGCCGACATCGACTGCCAGAACGAAATCCCTCTTGCGCGCCGCGGCGACACCGAGCGGGAGGTTCTCCACAACAGCTCCGTCGACGAAATAGCGACCTTGGATCTCTTGCGGTGGAAGGAATCCCGGAAGCGCGCACGAGGCGTACACCGCATCAGCTATTTGTACGTCGGTGAATCCTGGGGTGCCCCACAGTACCTGTTGCCCCGAGTTGAGGTCCACGGTGTTCACCATGAACGGGACCTTTAGGTCCTCGAACGTGATGTCGCCCACGAGCCCCCTGATGAGTCGCTCGAGGGGCTCGCGGCGGTAAAGCGCCGGAGCCTGCATGCGCTTGAAGGCCACCTCGGTGGAAGCCATTCTGAGGATATCCCGACGCCTGATCCCCACGGCCACTGACTGTAACTCGCTGATCGAGACGCCGGCGCACCAGCTGGCTCCAATGAGTGCGCCGATGCTCGAGCCCACGATCTCGACCGGCCGTACACCGGCTTCCTCTAGTGCGGTGAGCACCCCAAGGTGCGCCAAGCCCTTGATGCCGCCACCACCCAGAACGAGCGTGAATTCCCGGGTCTGCAAGATCTCCCTCCCACAACGGTTCCTGTACGTTAGCACACCGACCGTCACGAACCCAGCCGGAGTAACCCTTCAGGCGTGCATCGTGCTAGTTTTATGGATCCAAAGTCCGCACCGCGCGCGCGCGGGGCGCATTGGCCACCTCTGAGGTCGGAACGGTTCCAAAGCGCATGACCGAGCCTTCCCTCATCGACTCAACGGCCGAATCCATCACTCAGACGTTTCGCCACCTACGCGAGTCTGAGTTTCCGTGGACGGCCGAGACGACGTATCTCAACAACGCCAGCATCGGTCCGCTGCCGGAGCGTGCGCGGCGCGTCATCGATGCGTTTACTGCAAAACGCACGGCGCCCTATCTGTTGCCTGACCGAGACCTCCTCCAGGTTCTCGCCGATGCCCGAGCCGCCGCGGCCCGCCTGGTGAACGCGGAAGTTAGTGAGATCGGCTTGGCGACCAACACCGGACACGGACTCAATCTAGCGGCGGGCGCACTTCCCCTGAGAGACGGCGACATCGTCTTGGTGTCCGACAAAGAATTTCCGGCCAATGTCTACCCGTGGCTGATGCTGCAGGACCGGGGTGTCAAAGTCGAGTTCACCCCCACTACCGGGCAAGGGTGGCCCGATGAAGAACTTATTCTGACGCGGCTGGAAGATCCCCGAGTGCGAGTACTTGCCATGTCCTTTGTCCAGTTCTCCAACGGATACCGGACCAACCTACGTGAACTGGGTGAGGCCTGCCGCGAGAACGGTGCCTTCTTCGTGGTGGACGGGATTCAAGGTGTGGGACAGGTGCCGTTGGACGTGAAGGACGCTCCTATCGACATACTCGCGTGTGGCGGTCAGAAATGGCTCCTATCCCCCTGGGGGTCGGGTTTTGTGTACGTCCGCCAGGAGTTGCTTCAGGTGCTCGAGCCGGTGGTGTGTGGTTGGATGGCCTTCGAGGGAACCGATGATTTCAGTCATCTCACGGACTACAACCCAATCTACCGCTCCGACGCACGACGGTATGAGACTATCACGCTTCCCTTCCAGGACTTTGTGGGGATGATCGAGAGCGTCTCGATGCTCTTCGAACTCGGCGTAGACCGCATCGCTGCATACGCACGCCTGCTCAGGGAACCGCTCCTCAGACGGGCCAACCTAGGCGAACTGCGGTTGGCGTCGCCCACGGACCCGGAAAGTGATTCGGCCATCATTTGCGTCGTACCGGAGCACCCGGCGGAAACCTACCACCAGCTGAAGCGGGCGAATGTGGTGTGCTCGTTACGGGAAGGTATGGTCCGTTTTTCCCCACACTGCTACAACACGGTGGACGAGATGGAGCGGGTGGCGGCGATTCTGTGTGGCGAATGAAGGCCGATTGTATTTTTTGCCAAATTCTCGCCAGGAAAATCCCCGGGAGTTTCGTGTTCGAGGACGACGTCGTTGCCGTCTTTCTCGATCTCTACCCCGTCAACCCCGGCCACGCCCTTGTCGTGCCGAAAGGTCACACGGACGACCTCTTGTCGTGTTCGCCGGAAGTGGCTGGTCGGCTCTTTGAGGTCGCGGCGCGTTTTGCACCAGTGCTCGTTCGAGCGACAGGCGCCGAGGGGTTCAATGTGTGGACCGCCAACGGCCAGGCGGCAGGACAAGAAGTGTTCCACCTCCACCTGCATGTTCTGCCTCGTTTTGGGAACGATACGTTCGGATTGCGGTTTCCCAAGGGTTACCCGCGGGCAGCGCCTCGTGAGGAGCTAGACGCGATGGCGGCTGAGATCAGGTCGAGGGTGTGAAGAGAATTGAGTCGGTCTTCTTCCCGCGTTGAATCCAAAAAATATCCTTGTCACTCCCGTGCAGCGGCTTGAACCCGGTGGAGGTGGCGTCAGTCACTTTGTGGCCGTTGATGGAGATGCCTCCCTGTTCGATTAGCCGCCGCGCTTCGCCTTTGGATTTCACGATACTCGAACTCGCTACAAGATCGACAGCAGAGGTGCTCGAGCCGAATCCCTTGGGCAGTTCTGCGGAGGGGAGTTCGGCCAGTAACATGTTCCAGGTCTCGGGCTTGGCCTTTTTGGGGTCGAGCTCGCCAAACCTGACCTGTGAAGCCTCGATCACGCGGTCCGAGGCCTCGCCTCCATGCACTCGCGCTGTGATGTCTTTCGCCAAAGCCCGGTGGGGCACACGGCTTCCCGGTTCTTGCCCGTGGGCCTCTATCAGATCGCGAATCTCGCCCCGCGACATGAAAGTGAACAGCTGCAGATACGACTCTACGTCCCGGTCGTCCACGTTGATCCAGAACTGATAGAACTGGTACGGTGAAGTACGCTCCGCGTCGAGCCAAACGGCCCCGGCCTCCGTCTTGCCGAACTTGGCCCCGCTAGCCGTAGTGACCAGTGGCGCCGAGAGTCCATGGGCGTCCCCTCCCTCGACGCGCCGGATGAGATCCACGCCAGCTGTGATGTTCCCCCATTGGTCGCTCCCACCCATCTGGAGTTCGCAGCCATTGGTGCGGTAGAGATGGAGGAAGTCATATGCCTGGAGCAACATGTAGCTGAATTCTGTGTATGAAATACCGGCTTCCATGCGTGACTTCACCGATTCCTTTTGCAACATGAGGGAAATCGTGAAGTGTTTGCCGATGTCCCTGAGAAAATCGACTAAGACCAGTTCCCCCAGCCAGTCGGCGTTGTTCACCACCCGGGCGGCCGTCTTGGGATCCTCGAAGTCGAGGAAGCTCTCGAGCTGCCGGCGCTGCCGCTCGGCGTTCGCCTCCACTTCCGCTCTGCTGAGGAGCGGACGCTCCGAGCGCTTGCCGCTAGGGTCGCCGATCATCCCTGTCCCACCGCCGACCACGACGATCGGGGTACCGCCAGCCCGCTGCAGGTGAGCAAGCAACATGACGGGAACGAGGTTGCCGATCTGGAGGCTCGGAGATGACGGGTCGAACCCTACGTAACCGGTTATCGGTCCCTTGGTGAGCCGTTCGGCCAACCCCGGGGTCGTGTCGTAAATGAGGCCCCGCCAAGCGAGTTCGTCGAGAAGACTCTTCATCGGCGCGAAGGTTACGTCGCCCACTGACTGCTGGCAAGCTGCGACGGGAGCGACTACGTTTCGATGATTATGGTCTCGCCGGTAAAACCCCTCATCGCCTTGTGGCGCAAGCCGCGGACCCGAACCACCGTGCTGTTCGGCACCGTCTCGATGCTGGGCTTGGGCTTGGGCGTGGCGTGGGGTTCGTGGACCAGAGCCTGCGCGGGCAACGCCTGCCCTTCGATCGCCGCCCTGGAAGACTACACGCCAGTTCAATCCGTCAAGTTCTATGCGGCGGATGGGCGTCTGATTACCGACCTGGGTGAAAGACGCACCGTGCTGCCGTTGGCAGAGATGTCCCCGGCAATCCCGGCGGCGTTTCTCGCCATCGAGGACAAGCGCTTCTATCAGCACAACGGTATTGACTACGTGCGGTTCCTCGGTGCACTGAGACGCGTCATTCTGGCCCGCCGCTACGCTGAGGGATTCTCCACCATCACTATGCAACTTCCGCGGAACATCTTCGACCGCGTCTCGCGGAAGAAGACGATCCGACGCAAGATCCGCGAGGTCCTCATGGCCCTCGAGATCGAGCGGACATTCTCAAAGGATCGGATTCTCGAACTCTACTTGAATCAGATCTATCTCGGTGGCGGAGCCAATGGCGTTGAAGAAGCGGCGCAGCGGTACTTCGGCAAGTCTTCGTCGCAGGTCAACGTGGCGGAAGCTGCTATGCTCGCAGCACTCCCTCTCCGGCCCGCCGCCTACGATCCGCGGCGGCACCCCGACGCCGCCGTGAGGCGCCGCAACGTCGTGTTGAATCTCATGCGGGATCAAGAGTTCCTCACGTCTGAGGAAGCGGAGCGGTGGAAAGCGTATCCGCTGCAGGTGAACACGCGGGGCGATTACGAAGGTGTGGCGGAGTACTTCGTGGAGTGGGTCCGGCAGCAGTTGTACGCCCGGTTGGGCAGCAATCTCTACACCGAGGGCTATCGGGTCTACACCACGCTCGATCTCGACATGCAGATCGCGGCGGAGCGGGCTCTGGAAGACCAGCTGCAAGTCATCGAAAGCGGCAACCTCAGACCAGACCTGCCGCACCGCGACTTCCCCCACCAGACGTACCAGGATTACCTGGACAGTCTCGAGGGACCCCCCCCGCTGGTGGAGACGACGCCGTACCTGCAAGGAGCCTTCATAGCGTTGGACGCGGAAACCGGTTCTGTCTGGGCCATGGTCGGCGGGCGAAACTTCCGCGAGTCCCGTTTCAACCGAGCGACTCAGGCAGCACGCCAGCCGGGTTCGACCTTCAAGCCATTCGTGTACGCAAGTGCGATCCGAGCCGACCGGCCACCTAGCCACATCATCGTGGACGGCCCGATCAGCATCATGCAGAACGACAGTATGCCATGGGAACCTCGGAACTTCGAGGATGATTATCGTGGGCCCATGACGCTGCGGAGAGGGCTCCGACAGTCACGCAACCTCGTCGCCATAAGGCTCGGCCAGGAGTTGGGAGTGTCGACTGTGAAGGGCGAAGCGCTCCGGTTCGGGCTCTCCACCCGTATTCCCGACGTGCCGTCCATCTTCATTGGCTCGGCCAGCGTGTTGCCGTTGGAGATGGTGTCCGCGTATACGGCGTTTGCCAATCTCGGCGTGCACACGGCTCCGCTGGGGGTGCTCCGGGTGGAAGACGTCGAGGGCAACATCGTATGGCAACCGCAGGTCCGCCGAGACGAAGTGATGGATCCC
The DNA here is from genome assembly GCA_039591275.1 of Gemmatimonadota bacterium. Taxonomy (GTDB): domain Bacteria; phylum Gemmatimonadota; class Gemmatimonadetes; order Gemmatimonadales; family GWC2-71-9; genus JBDHDY01. Next base: position 14,574 of record JBDHDY010000002.1, read on the forward strand.
GAACACATGTGGTTGCTCACGAACATGCTCGAGGATGTCGCGAACCGTGGAACGGCATACACGGCGGTGCGAGCCATCGGCAAGGTCCCATACGACATCCCGGTAGGCGGGAAGACGGGAACCACGAACGATGGCACGGACGTGTGGTTCATCGGTTTCACGCCAGAGCTGGTGGCCGGGGTTTGGATCGGGTTCGACGAGCCGCAGAAGATCATGGCGAATTCCGCGGGCGGGCTGCTTGCCGCGCCGGCTTGGGCCAACTTCATCAACGAAGTCTATAGTAGGCGTCCTCGCCCGGAGGGGTGGCAACGTCCGGCTAACCTCGTCACGCGAGAGGTGGACAACACGACTGGCTATCTAGCCACTCCGTTTTGTCCCCGTGCGGAGACGCACTGGGAGTGGTTCATTCCGGGCACGGAGCCACGGGAGTACTGCCCCGTCCACAGCCGCTTTTGGGGACTATCCAGTGTACGATGAGGGGGTCCCGCCCGCCGAGGGCTGTTGAATCCCACTCACATCTCCGCCGGCTTTCTCTATCCGGTTTCCTCGCCTGCCATCGTAGACGGTGCCGTTCTCATAAGTGAGGACGGCAAGATTGCCGCCGTCGGGCCGGACCAATCGGTGCCGCGGCCCGAGGGTGTCATCTCGATGAGCTTCCCGAGCGCGGTTCTGCTCCCCGGGCTCGTGAATGCACATACCCATCTCGAGTTGACCACGCTCGGCGGCCGTTGCAACGACCGAGAGTTTTTCGATTGGATTCAGAACGTGCGACAGAGCAAAGCCGAGCTGGCCCCGGAGGAGTTCGAGGAGTCAGCTCGCTGCGGTGTTCGAGACGCGTGGCGGCACGGCGTCACAACCGTGGCCGACACCGGAGACTCGGGGGCCGTTGCCCGGGCGCTCGCGGAACTCCGTGGTCGCGGCATCGTGTATCAAGAGGTTTTTGGTCCCCATCCGCTCCAAGCCGATGAAGCCTTCGCCGAGCTTGTCACCACTATCGAGCGGCTGCATGCGGATGCCGCATCGGATGATGTGCACATCGGCGTTTCTCCCCATGCCCCGTACTCGGTGAGCGGGGCTCTCTTCAGCCGTGTTGCGCAATTCGCCAGGAACGAAGGACTCCCCATCGCGGTTCACGTGGCTGAATCCAGAGAAGAGAGTGCGTTGGTTACCGGGGGCGCTGGTCCGTTTGCCGCATCCTGGCGCGAGCGGGGCGTTCCGGAGATCTCCTTGGCTCGCTCGCCCGTGGCTTATTTACACGGTTTGGGCGTGCTGGACGCTTCGCCGCTCGCCATCCACGCAGTCCAGGCCGACTCGGACGATGCCGAGCTTCTGGCATCGCACGGGTGCGCGGTCGCCCTCTGCCCCCGGTCGAATGCCCGCCATGGACACGGCGCTGCCCCCGTGACGACTTTCCTTGAGGCCGAAATCCCATGCGGGGTGGGAACAGATTCGGTGGCGAGTGTTGATTCCCTCGATCTGTTCCAGGATGCCCAGCGGGTCCGTCGCCTGGCCGGCCTCAGTGCGCCGCAAACAGTAAGGCTGATGACCCTCGACGGAGCAACGGCACTTGGGATCGGGGATGTCGGCTCGTTGGAGGTGGGAAAGTGGGCGGATCTCTGCGCTATTGAGATCTCACCGGGAGATGACGTGACCGACGAAGGTGTCGCGGAGCGGCTTCTCGCCAGGACGGCAAGAGATATCTTGCTGACGTGTGTGGGCGGCCGCCAGGTCCATGAGGCCGCGCCCGTGGGTGGGCGTCCGGCCGCTCAGCAGAATCTGGGAGAAATCGCATGAAGGCCCAGCGTCATGCCGCCATTCTGCGTTTGATCTCCACCAAGCGGATCCCGAGTCAGGAGAGTCTGCGTGAGCTTCTGGCCAAGGAGGGGATGGAGGTGACTCAGGCAACCCTGTCCCGGGACGTCCGTGAGCTGCGCTTGGCGAAGATCGCCGGTCCGGACGGTTCCTCTTACTATGGAGCGCCGCCGGAGCCAGAGATGCTGCACCCACCACTCGATCAGCTGGTGCCGGCGCTCCTGCTTTCCGCGGACGGTGTTGGGCCCCTGCTCCTGGCGCGGACCCCGCCGGGGAGCGCTGAAGCACTTGGCGGAGCGCTCGACAAAGCAGCTTGGGAGGGTGTCATCGGTACGATTGCCGGAGATGACACCCTGCTGATCATCACTCGAAGCGAGAAGTCCCGACGGGAGATCACTGAACGGCTGAGCAAAATGGCCGGTCTCTGAAGCGAACCCCCGACAGAACTGCCACACCCCACTCGAGCCCCGAGGCCAACAATCCAGCCAAAGGGGGGAGTGTTGACCGGACCCCGTGGTGTATGTATATTTATGCACTTAACTGTATATATCTGCGGAGCAAGAGATGGGACCCTACGTAGTGTTGGCCTATTCCGGGGGGCTCGATACCTCGGCCATCGTACCGTGGCTCAAGGAGACCTACGGAGCCAAGGTGCTGTGTTATGCCGCGGACGTCGGACAGGGTGGAGGTGAACTTCACGGGCTAGAGGAGAAGGCGGTGCGCTCGGGTGCTGCGGGCTGCGTCGTTGTGGATCTTCGAGAGGAGTTGGTCCGCAATTTTGTCTTCCCGACGGTCAAAGCCGGTGCGGTCTATGCCCGTACGTATCTGTTGGGGACAGCCATGGCGCGTCCGCCGGTTGCAGCGGCGCAGGTGGCTACCGCCAGGGATGCCGGGGCGACCGTCTTGGCGCACGGCTGTACCGGAAAGGGCAACGATCAGATTCGCTTCGAGCTGACCTACGCATCCCTCGCCCCGGAAATGGACGTGATCGCGCCGTGGCGGGAGTGGGAGTTTCAAGGTCGCGAGGATCTGTTGCGGTACCTGGCAGCCAAGGGCATTCCTGTTGAGGCGTCCGCAGAGAAGCCGTACAGCCGCGATCGGAACCTGTGGCATTGCTCTCACGAGGGTGGGATACTAGAGGATCCTGAGGTTGCTCCCCCGGCTGATCTGTTCCTCCTCACGCAGGATCCCGCCGATGCTCCCGACACCGCCGAGGAACTCTCAATCGAGTTCTACGATGGCGAGCCCGTGGCCGTGGACGGCGTGCCGCTCGCTCCCGTGACGCTCATCGAGCAGCTCAACGAGGTAGCGGGGCAGCACGGAATCGGGCGGGCGGATGTGGTGGAGGACCGGGTGGTGGGGATGAAGTCACGCGGTATTTACGAAACGCCGGGCGGCACGCTGTTGCACACAGCCCATCGCGAGCTCGAGCAGATCGTGCTCGACCGCCGTACGCTGGCTCTGAAAGACCAGCTTGCCCCGCGGTACGCAGATCTGGTGTACGAGGGACGCTGGTGGTCCACCGAGCGGGAGGCCCTCGATGCACTGGTTGCGAAGACGCAAGAACAGGTTGTTGGTGTCGTGCGGCTTCGTCTCTTCAAAGGCACCGTGAGCATAGTCTCGCGTCAAAGCCCCTATTCACTGTATTCGGCGGCTCACGCGACGTTCGAGGCAGATGACGTGTTCGACCATCGTGACGCAGGTGGGTTCATTCGTCTCTTCGGCTTGGCCGCGCGGGTCAGCGCCGAACGGCGGGCTGGTCCCAGGGCCGAGACCGGCTCGCGAAGGCAGGTGGCCGCGATCTGATGTCTGACCTCCGGTCTCCGTCCGCGGAAGCGGGAGGGGCGGAGGGGCACCATCAGATGTGGGGTGGCCGCTTCAAGAAGGGTCCGAGCGACGCCCTTGCCGCCCTCAATGACAGCCTCCCCGTCGACCTCCGCCTTTGGCCCCAGGACATCCGGGGCAGCAAAGCCTGGGTGCTGGCGCTAGCCGCGGCGGAGATCCTCGACGCGGGTGAAGAATCGGCGCTACTCCAGGGTCTGGACCGGGTGGGGCGGAGAATCAGCGACGGAGCGGGCCGCGACGCCCACGACGAGGACGTACACACGCTGGTCGAGCGCCTCCTCTATGAGGAGGTGGGCGACGTTGCCGGGAAACTGCATACCGGCCGGTCTCGCAATGACCAGGTGGCGACGGATCTGCGGCTCTGGTGCCTCGACGCCCTTCAGGCCGTCGACGAGGAAGTCGCCAGGTTGGGCCTGGCTTTGGCCGCCCAGGCGCGAAAGGGAGTCGATCTGTTGCTCCCCGGCTATACGCACGGGCAACAGGCCCAGGCGGTGCGATGGGCCTTCGTGCTGCTCGCCCACACTTGGCCCCTGGTTCGAGACCGGGAGCGACTCCAGGACGTGCGTTGGCACGTGGCCGAATTGCCCCTCGGCTCCGGTGCGGTAGCGGGATCGAGCGTCGCCGTCGACCGGGAGATTCTGCGGGAATTCCTCGGGTTTAGGTCGGTGTCTCCCAACGCGCTGGATACAACCGGCGACCGCGATTTTGTTGCCGAGTTCCTCTTCGTCTCGACGCTCATTGCCACCCACTTGTCTCGCCTGGGTGGTGAGCTCGTGATGTACAACTCAACCGAATACGGATTCGTTCGCCTGGCGGACGAATTCTCCACGGGATCGAGTCTGTTACCTCAGAAGCGAAACCCGGATGTCTTCGAGCTGGCACGTGCCAAGGCGGCGCGGGTGCTCGGGGATTTGGTGGGCTTTGTTGGCGCGATCCGCGGCCTCCCTGCCGGATACAGCAAGGACTTGCAGGAGGACAAGGCCCACCTCTTCGATGCCGTGGACACAATCATGATCACGCTCCCGGCCGTCCGGGGAGCGGTGGAAACGCTGCAGCCGGTGCCAGAGCGCATGCAGGCCGCCCTCCAGGAGAACCTCTTTGCCACCGACGTGGCGGATGGCCTTGTGGGACGGGGGATGCCGTTTCGAGATGCGCACGGGATTGCCGGGCGTTTGGTGTCAATTGCGGAAGAGCGCGGTGTGGATCTGAGAGACGTTCCGGCATCTGCGGCCGGCGAGATTCACGGAGAGCTTCCGGCGGTGCTCGCCGGCCTGGGATCGTTTGAGGATTCTGTGCAACGGAGACTGTCTGCAGGTGGGACGTCGCGGGAGTCGGTTGTACAACAGCTCGACGCCCTGGAACTCGAGCTTGACCGTTCTGTCCGGCGGGCCCCTCGCGAGGGCTGACCGCGGCCCGCCTTGCGACGGCAGCTATTTTTCCTCTAGGTCCTCCAGCATTTCCTCGAAGTCTTGCTCCTCCCATCGGAACCGGTGTGGGTCAGTAGCGTCTCGCAGGACGGCGAGCACGTCAGAAATCCGGTCGGCGTGCGGCTCCTCGAACTCCTCGGTTCGGAACACATCCTCGGCCCATGCGGCAAGGTCTTCCAGGCTGACCAATCCGTCGAGGTGGGCTTGGATCTGCTCTTTTAGGTCATGACGATTGACCATGGGTCTCGCTTTCGCGATCAGTTTGGCAAGATTAGCTCTTGCAAGCGCTTACGACGCCGGGTTAAAATCCAAGCTGAGCGGATCTGTGCGCGCCTGTCCACCGACCGATTCGGAACGGGGGTATGCTGATGGGGTTACACGCGCGCTGCCTGGCCCTGAACACGTCATTCGAGCCGCTGACCTTGGTTCCGGTTCGACGGGCGCTTCGCCTGGTCATCGACGGCAAGGCCGAGATCGTCGAGGCGGACAGGGGCCGGTTCATCCACAGCGAGCGTTTGACGGTGCCCCGTCCGGCGGTCATCCGCCTGGCTCGATTCGTTCATGTTCCTCGCAAGTTCAGGCGGCAGGTCACGAATACCTTCCTGTTTGCCCGCGATACGTACCGGTGTCAGTTCTGCGGCCGCTCCGCGGCGGAACTCAAGGCGCGGGTGTGTCTAACTCGTGACCATCTCATCCCGCTTTCGCGGGGCGGAACGAACGAGTGGACGAACGTTATCACCGCGTGCTCAACGTGCAATACGCGCAAGGGTAATCGCCTGCCGGCCGAGTGCGGCATGAAGCCGCGCAAGCTTCCCCATGAACCGCACTTTGTCTCGCTGACCTGGGCGGTGCGGCGCTTGACGCCCATCCAGACCAAATACATTCGCCTGTTCTACGGTGAGAGGACTCTCGCGGAGTTGCGCTCGCTTTGACGATTTCCCGGTTCTGGTCCGCCGGGTCCTGCCCATGAAAGCCCACACCCACTACTTCTGGTTCAAGACCTCCAAGCGTCAAGAAATCATCGACATCACGGATGACGTGGCTGAACAGGTGACGGCCAGTGGCATCAGCGAGGGATTCGTCTTGATCTCGGCGATGCATATCACTGCGTCAGTGTTTGTCAACGACCACGAGTCCGGACTGTGGCACGATATCCTGACATGGCTGGAGGGGACGGTCGCCCCCTGGGAGCCGGATCGCTATCGTCATAATCTGACCGGCGAAGACAACGCCGCAGCTCATCTCAGGAGCCTGACAGTCGGTCACGAGGTCATCGTGCCGGTGACCGGCGGCGCCCTGGATTTGGGGCCGTGGCAGCGGGTGTTCTACGGGGAGTGGGACGGACGGCGCCGTAAGCGCGTAATCGTCAAGGTGATGGGTGAGTGAGCCTGGTTGTTGGGTTCTTGCGGGTCTGTTAGTTTGAACGGTTACCGTCGTGTAAGTGAGGACCGTTGGCGACGTACCACCTCGCAAACCTCTTTGCCGAGCGGGTACGAGAGCATCCCGAGCGAGATTGCCTGCTCCTGGGCGCTCGGCGGCTCACGTATGGTGAGGTGGAGAAGCAGGCCGCATCCCTGGCCGCTGCATTCCGAGAGTTCGGGATCGAGCACGGGGACCGAGTTGCTGTCGAGTTGCTGAATTCTCCGGAGTGGGTCATCACGCTGCTCGCCACGGCGCGGCTTGGCGCGATTCTCGTGCCGATCGATCCCTCCGTCAGCTACCACGAGTTGAAGTATCAGCTCCGCCATGCAGAGTCGAGCCTGATGGTGGTCGCCGAGTCCGTGGGCGACGTGGAGTCACTCGAGCTGTTCGACGAACTCATGACGGAGTTGCCGGACCTCCAGTACCTCGTCGCGGTGGGTGGGGAGGATTTGTGGTACGACGATCGGGCGTTCCGATTCCGGGACGTTGTGGGGTGCCATAGGGACGAGCCACCGATCGCCGAGATCGATCCCGGAACCGCGCCGCTGGCAATCCTCTACACATCGGGGACAATGGGCAAGCCGAAGGGGGTCGTGCTCACGCACGAGAATCTCGTGCACACGGCAGCCCTGACGGCGGATGCACTGCAGATGGGCGACGAGGAGGTAGTGCTCGGGGCGGTCCCGCTGGCCACCGTGTTCGGCACTCACGTCACGATCACGGCGCTGATCAAAGGCGCGACACTCGTGCTCCAGGAGCGATTCAAAGCCTCGGAGGCGCTGGATTTGATCGAGCAGCACGGAATCACCATCTGCCACGGTGTGCCCACGATGTTCCAGCTCTTGATGCGGGATCCATCATTCGAGAGCCGGGACCTTTCCAGTGTCCGGACCGGCATTATCGCGGGGAGCCCGGTATCACCCGAGATGGTGCAGCGGACCAGGCGCTGGAATGACGTGCAGGTGGCCTACGGCCTTACCGAGACCGGACCAACGGTGACCATTACGCGCTTCGACGATGCCGTGGACTTGCGCGATAACACGGTTGGTCGGCCGCTACCAGGTGTGGAGATTAAGGTGCTCGACATCACGTCTGGTACGCTGCACGGTCCGGAAGCTGTGGGTGAGCTGGTAGTCAAGGGGCCGAACGTGATGGCGGGTTACTATCGCATGCCGTCGGAGACCGCCCGGTCGTTCACGCCCGAAGGGTTTTTCCGCACCGGCGATCTCGCTGTGCTGGATGAGCATGGGGCAGCGACCATCATCGGCCGTCACAAAGACATGATTATACGTGGCGGCTATAACATCTTTCCGCGCGAGTTGGAGGATGTTTTGCGAACGCATCCGGCCGTGGAAGACGCTTGCGTGGTAGGTGTCCCCAACGAGATCCTGGGGGAGCTTGTCTGCGCGTGTGTCGTGCCGGTAGAGGGTGCTATCGTCACGGGCGACGAACTCAAGGAGTTCAGCGGTGAACGAGTGGCTGACTACAAAGTCCCAGATCTGGTCCGTTTCTTCGACACCTTCCCGATGACCGGGAGCGGGCAGGTGAAACGACGAGAACTGACACAGGTGGTGGGACTAGAATTGAGTGCTACGTGAAAGATGTCATGATTCCCGGACGGGGGCCGCAGAGCATCCCTTCGGACCCCAAGATCCATGCACCGAATGCCGCGCTGTTAATCGACTTCGACAATGTTACGATGGGGATCCGTTCGGATCTCCAAAACCAACTGCGAAAGCTTCTCAACTCCGCAATCATCAAGGGGAAGGTCGCCGTGCAGCGGGCGTACGCGGACTGGCGTCGATATCCGCAGTACATCGTCCCGCTGTCAGAGGCTTCCATCGACCTGATATTCGCGCCGGCGTTTGGCGCTAATAAGAAGAACGCCACAGACATTCGTCTGGCAATCGACGCCCTGGAATTGGTGTTCACCAGACCTGAGATCGGAACCTTCATCCTCCTCTCCGGCGACAGCGATTTTTCAAGCCTCGTGCTCAAACTCAAGGAATACGGCAAGTACATCGTCGGCGTGGGCATCCGTGAGTCAGCGAGTGATCTGCTCGTGCAGAATTGCGACGAGTACTACAGCTACAACGAGCTGACGGGTCTGGCGAAAGAGGGAGAGGTGCAGGTCCTTCGCCGCGACCCGTGGGAGCTCGTTGTCGAGGCGGCGTGTCGCATGAAGGATCGCGAAGACGTCATGCGATCCGATCGCCTCAAGCAGGTGATGCAGGAGATAGACGGGCACTTCGATGAGAAGGATGCGGGCTTCAACCGCTTCAGCAAATTCGTCCTTGAGGCGGGCAGGCGAGGATTGCTGCGATTTGAGAAGTTGGAAAACGGTCAATACGAAATCGACGTTGGCCCGGAAGCCAATGTGCCACCGGAATCGGCTCCAGCTACGGAGTCCAGCGCGCCGGCCCGAGCCAAACGCAAACGCACACGGACGAGGGTCGAGAAAGCCGCTGGTGCAGGTGGGCTGACCCTGGCAGGCGCCTTTGCGCTCGTGAAGAGCGCGCTCCTCGAACTCGGAGCCGTCGACGCCACGTCGGCGGATGCTGAAAAGGTGCGCGATCGGATGATCGCCTTGGCTGGCGACGACGGCGATCCCACATTCGAGCCAAAGCGGTTTCAGCGCCTGCTCCGGCAGGCCCATGACGCCGGCATCATTGAGTTGGTGAAGTCCACTGACGACGGCTATCTGCTCAAGCTGACGCCAGAAGCCCAGGTGGCGGAGGTGGAAGCGGCAGACGAGTCAGGTCCGGTCGAGACGAGCCCCGCGTCCGAAGTGGAAGCGCCCGCAACCGCGCCGCGCGGCAGGCGCAGGGCCAAGGCGACAGCCCGCACGCGAAAACCGAAGGCCGAGCCGGAAGCGCCGGCGGAAGCCGAAAAGGCGGTCGTGGAGGCGCCAGCTGAGGAGAAGCCGAAAACGCGGAAGACGGCCACCAAACGCAAGCGGGCAACCACGAAGAAACGACCCGCCGCCTCCGCTGACGACGCCGAAGCGGCAAGCGAGGAAGCACCACCTGAGGAAGCTGCTGAAGCAGCTCGCGTTCCCGAGCGTGCGCGAGCCAAGAAGACGCCTCGCACACGCTCGCCGGAAACAAAGCATAAGCGGACAACAGCGCGGAAGCAGAAGGCGGAGCCCTCAGGATCCAAAAGCGCGCCGAGTCCTGAGGAGCACTCCCAAGCCCCCAGAGGCGGCGGCTCCGCCGAGCAACGCGGCGCCGGAACGCCAACGACGGGCGCCAGGAGAAACCCTCGATACCGTAGCGGGTCTCGTGGTGTGGTGCGGAAGGCGAAAGGTAGTAAGGAAGAGGCGCTGGCGCGTCCGGAACCCACTCCGGCGGTAACCGCGCCCCCCGAGGAGCCTGAGACGAGGCCCGCGGGGAGACGTTCACTTCGCTCCCGACCTGGGAGCCGCGGCCGGAGTTCCACGACCAAGCAGGAAAAGAAGATGGAAACTCCGGCTCCCCCGCCTTCCTCTGAGCCGGACGTTGCGCCGCATGTCGAACCGCCATCCACCCGCTCCACGACACCAGACCCTCCCGAAGCTGACGACCAGCCAACTGAGCGGGGAGGCGGGTTGTTCAAAAGAATGACCGATGCCTTTCAGAAGGCGCTTACGGGTGGCGATTCGGAGGAGGAGAAGTAGCCCGCTGGTGAGCGTGCCGCGGCCGCTGCTAGCCGATTTCTATGCGCGCGACACCGTCAGTGTCGCGCGCGATCTTTTGGGGTGTGTGCTGGAGACGAGGGCTCGAGGTGTCGTGACGTCAGGGCGTATTGTCGAGGTGGAGGCCTATCTCGGCCCGGATGATCCGGCAGCACACAGCTTCGGTAACCGTCGGACGGAACGCACTGCTGCGATGTTTGGCCCGCCCGGGACCTCATACGTGTACTTCATCTATGGTGCACATTGGTGTTTCAACGTCGTTACGGAGCGCCAGGGATACCCGGCGGCCGTGCTGGTCAGGGCCCTGGAGCCCTTGGACGGGCTCTCGGCTATGCGCCGCCGCCGCCGGACCAGGAACGACCGGCTGCTTTGCTCCGGCCCGGGTAGGTTGTGTGCGGCGTTGGGCATCAAGGGGTCGCTGAATCGTCGTCGGCTCGACGACGACCGCATGCGCATTATCGGCCCAAGTGAAACTGCCCCGAAGGATATCGGGGCAGGTCCGAGGATCGGGGTGTCACGCGCAGCGAGCTGGCCGCTTCGTTTCTACGAGGAGGGCTCGCCGTGGCTGTCGCGCCGCGGGTGAGAGAGGCCTATCGTTCCGTGCTCACGGCCTCCTTCGAGTGCGTCACGATGAAACGGAGCCCCGCATCGAACGTGTGCTGTGGGCTGGAAATGAGAAAATCGTCGACGGATGGGGTGAATTGGTATTGGCCAAAGATTGCCCAGCGCGGCAAGAATCGTAGCTGGAATCCACCGGTCAGCGCTAGGAACGCCTTCGTGGCCAGCTGGTCGATTTGTTCTTGCACGTTCAGCTGTTCCTGCAGCGATGCAAACGTTCCCCCGGCCACGGGATCGGTGACCCGCTGGATCACGAAACCCGCGCCAAGCAGGATATTGAAACGATCGCCACCTGGAACGGCTAATATCGATACTTGAATCCGTTGACCGTTGTCGAACGTCACCGACCTGCCGTCGGCAAGTAATGCCGATCCGTTTCCCCTAACTGAATAGAAGGTTTCGTCGAAAGCGAAATACAGTGCTGAGGTGCCAGCCGTAATTAGCCAGTGGCCTCCGGCAGACACCGCCAGTTCAGTGCCGGTGGGCGCGTCGTAGATTGTAGCGCCGCCCTGGACTCCCCAGAACCATTTGTTTCGCCAGGAAGTGTCGACTTGAGCGGATGCGGGCGTCGCCATAGCCAGCACCAGCGCGACAGCTGCAAGTAGCGCGGATCGTTTCCCCATCGAATCTCCTCCAATCCCCGACCTGGCCTGCTCCAGCGATGGGCGCTCGGCCGGGATGGGTCGTAGCGGCCTGTATGGGTCCTTCCGCCTGGTTTCGCGGTACCTCGAAAATAGGAACGACCGGGAAAAAACGCGAGACCTAATTACGTCCTAGCACGTTGTGAACTGCGCATTTACGGCCCGAGTGTGACTCCCGTCACACAATATTTGTGCTGGAGTGCGCATGTCGGAGGATGAAGCACGAAACGAGGGGTCGCCACCATCCACGTCAGATGAGCTTGAGCTGCTTCCCAACCTTCTCAAATGCTCGCAGTACCTCGTCGAGGTCGTCTCGCGTGTGGCCCGCTGAGACCTGGCAGCGTACCCTGGCTTGGCCTTTGGGGACCACGGGGTACCCGAATCCCGTCACGAACACGCCTTCGTCGAGCAACATGTTGCTCATTTGGATGGCCTTGGCGGTCTCACCGAGGATGACCGGTATGATGGCAGTGTCGCCCTTGAGCGGACGGAATCCTAGCGCAAGGAGCTGCTCGCGGAAATATGTGGCACTCTCATGCAGCGTCGTGACGAGTTCCGGATGGTTCCTCAGGTGGTTCACCGCGGCCAACGCACTGCCAGCCACGGTGCAAGGGAGAGCATTGGAGAAGAGCTGGGGACGAGATCGTTGGGTCAGATAATCGCAAAGCGCCTCTGATGAGGCGGTGAAGCCACCGGCTGCGCCGCCCAGGGCTTTCCCCAAGGTGGAGGTGACGATGTCCACTTCACCGAGAACTCCCGTGTGCTCCGCTGTGCCCCGCCCCGTCTTGCCGATTGCTCCGGTGCCGTGGGAGTCGTCGACGGCCACCATGGCGTCATAGCGTCGGGCTAGTTCGAGGATGTCGGCAAGCTTCGCGACGTCCCCCTCCATGGAGAACACACCATCGGTGAAGATCAGACGTGTACGGCACGCTTTCGCGGCCTCGAGCTTGGCCTTCAGGTCGTCCATATCGGAGTGCTGATACACGGTCGACTGGCACTTGTTGATGGTCCGCGCGAGGCGGATGGCATCGATGATCGATGCGTGGTTCAGCTGATCGGAGATGACGATATCTTCGGGACCGAGGATCGTGGGACAGAGGCCCTCGTTGGCATTCCAGCAGGAGACGTAGCTCACTGCCGCCTGCGTGCCCACCAGATCCGCTAGCGCGTGTTCCAGGTCGCGATGGATAGTGAAGGTGCCACAGATGAATCGCACGCTTGACGTGCCGGCGCCGAATCGGTCGAGCGCTTCCTTTCCCGCGGCGATCACATCTGGCTTGTCACTCAACCCCAAGTAGTTGTTGCTGGATAATATGATAATCTCGCCCCGGCCCTCCATCGTGACACGGGCAGCCTGAGGCGAATCCAAGTAGTTCAGGCGTTTGTATACTCCGTCCTTGCGGAACTGCTCCAACTCCGTTTGGAAGCGTTGCTCCACTGAAGCATTCATGCTTGTCCCTCAATCTCGAGAATGACTTTCCCGGCTTCTCCTGAACGGATGGCGGCGAGGGCTCCGTCGATCTCGGCCAGCGGGAAGGTATGAGTAATCACCGGGCTGGGATCGAGAAGGCCCGCCCCGAGAAAACACCGCATCTGGTGCCAAGTTTCGAACATCCGCCGGCCGATCACCCCGTATATCGTGATTCCCCGAAAGATCACGTCGTTGGCTAACCCAATGGGGACATCTCCTCTGGGAAGTCCGAGGAGCTGTACCCGGCCACCCAGCCGGGCGCTCTGAAGCGCCTGGCGCACGGCGACGGGGTGGCCTGACATCTCGCACACGACATCGGCGCCTTCACCGTCGGTCTCTTCGCGGATGCGATCCACGGGATCTTCGTTGTTTGGATTGATCAACACTTCCGCACCCATGGATCGCGCAAGTTCCAAGCGGCGATCGTTGAGATCCGCTGCGATGACGTGAGACGCGCCAGCGGCTCGAGCCACACCCACAGCAAAGCAACCGATCGGTCCACACCCCAAGACGAACACGGAGTTGCCCGGAATACTGGCGGTGAGAACCGTATGAAAAGCGTTGCCGAGGGGGTCCATGATGGCGCCGATGGTGCTGGGAATGCCCTCGAGTGGGATAATGTTACCGGCTGGCATCGCGATGTATTCGGCGAACGCCCCGTTGCGGTCCACACCGATGATCGAGGTGTTCCGGCATACGTGCCCATTGCCCGTTCGGCATTGGCGACAGTGGCCGCACACGATGTGTCCCTCCGCGGTCACCGACTGGCCGATGTGCAGTTCTACCGTGACTTCATCGCCAATCTCCACGATCTCGCCGGCGAATTCGTGTCCGACGACGACGGGAGGTTTTATCCTGCCCTGCGCCCACTCGTCCCAATCGGCGATGTGCAAGTCCGTGCCACAAACCCCGGCATGCTGTACTCTGACGAGTACCTCGGTCGGTCCACACGACGGTTTGGGGACATCGGCAATCTCCAGGCCGGGACCGGCCTCGAGTTTCTGAATTGCGCGCATTATTCCTCGCAGGATCCGGGCTCGGCAGGCGATCGAGCCGGTGCCCGAACCGCCCACGCGATTCCGATTTCAGACTATGCTGCGGATGTATCCGCCGTCCACCTGGAGTGCGGCGCCGGTAATATAACCCGCAGCCTCTGAAGCCAAGAATGCAACGGCCGCGGCGAGCTCATCGGGTTCTCCCATCCGACCCTGGGGAATGCCCGCCACCAGCGATGCCTCGATCTCCTCTGGGCTCCGCTGCTCATGGGCCGCGCGCTCCTTGACCAAGTCGGTGACTCGACCGGTTCGCATGTAGCCCGGACAAACCGAATTCACAGTCACGCCGTCCAGTGCCACCTCATCCGCCAGGCTCTTCGCAAATCCGAGCACGCCGGCTCGGGCTGTGGTCGACAAGATGAGCCCTCCCAAGGGCTCCTTGGCCGCGACGCTGGTCAGGCAAACGACGCGCCCCCAACCGCGACTTCGCATACCGGGCACCGCTGCACGACAGAGATGAATCGTCGACAGCAGGTTGAGCTCGAGCGCCGCCTGCCAGCTCTCGGCGGGTGTCTTGGCGAATGGTGCCGCCGCCGGTCCACCGGCGTTGCACACCAGAATGTCAACCGGCCCGAGTTCGTCAGTGGCTCGCTCTACCAATGCCGTCGCCTGATCGGGTTTGGAAACGTCGGCCGCCAGGCCCACGGCGTGCGGATCACCGCTCATCGACTTGAGTTCGGCCACGGCACGGTTGAGCCCGCTCTCGTCGCGACCATTGAGCACCACGCCGCACCCTTCACGGGCGAAGCGCTTAGCGATGGCAAATCCCAGACCGGACGACGAACCGCAGACCAACGCAAGCCGTCCGTCGATCTGAAGATCCATGTTGTTGCTCCGGATTTACATGCCTGTGTGACAGAAACTTGTCAGGTGGACAAAACCATCTGATGGATCCGAACGCCATGACAGTACGGGTCGGTCCTCGTGCGCGGAAGGGGACCGGCCGCAGTTGCAATAGGATTGGGAATGGGCCTATGCGGATTTGCTGGCTTTGACCGGCTCTAACTTCACGGCGCACACCTTGAGCTCGGCCATTTTGGCATGGGGCTCGAGCACCGGACTCGTCAGGAGGTTCGCGGCGGCCTCACGGAAGTGGAACGGCACGAAGACCTGGTGCCGTGCAACTCGATTGGAGATCCGCACGGAGGTGGTCATTGAGTTGCGCCGGCTCGTAATACGGATCGGGTCGCCATCTGACACGCCGAGCTCGTCTGCGTCGTCGGGGTTGACCTCGACGATGGCGGTGGGTTCGCGTGCGTCGAGCCCTTGCGATCGGCGGGTCATGGTGCCGGTGTGCCAATGATAGAGTTGCCGGCCGGTGTTCATGACAAACGGGTAATCGTCATCGGGAAGTTCTCGCGGATCGGCATACTCCACCGGATGGAATGTTGCCTTGCCGTCCGCGGTCGGAAATCGCTCGGCGAAGAGGTACGATGTTCCCGGGTGGTTTTCATCCGGAATCGGGTACTGCAACCCCGGTCCATCGAGGCGGTCATATGTGACGCCAGCCCAAGCCGGCGCGACCTGGCGGATCTCCCGCATCACAGCTTCGGGCTCTGCAAACGGTGTCTTCAGGCCGATGCGGTTGGAGAGATCGACGATGATGTCCCAGTCGGCGCGCGCCTGCCCTGGTGGATCCATGGCTTTGTGAGCGATCTGGATGCGACGCTCGGTATTTACGTACGTGCCTGTTTTCTCGGCGAACGAGGCGCCTGGCAGCACGACATCTGCGTAGCGGGCGGTCTCTGTCAAGAAGAGATCCTGCACCACGAGGAAGTCTAGGGTGTGGAACCATGCTTCTGCATGGGCGATGTCAGGATCTGAGATGATAGGGTTTTCACCCATGATGTAGAGTCCCTTGATCCCGGAGTCCTCCTTGGCCATCTGAGTGACGGTGAGCCCGGGTTCCAGCGACATCACTTCTTGATCGACACCCCACGCCTTGGCGAATTTCTCGCGGTTCTTGGGGTCTGTGACCGACTGGTAATCGGGATACGCGAATGGAATGGCGCCCATGTCCGACGCCCCCTGGACGTTGTTCTGTCCCCGCACGGGCATCATGGCGGCGCCCCAGCGACCGATCATCCCGGTTGCCAGGATGAGGTTGAGGATCGACGTGACCATGTCGTGGCCCTTCAGGTGCTGGGTCAAGCCCATGGCCCAGAGGGTCGATGTGTTGGGGCCACGCGCGTAACGCTCCGCTGCCTCCCGTATCAAGGCCGCCGGCACGCCGGTGATGGCTTCCGCTTTCTCCGGCGGATATGCTTCGACCGCTTTGCGGATGGTATCGAAGTTGTGTGTCCGCTTGTCGATGAACTCTTGGTCTTCGAGACCTTGCTGCAGGATGTGGTGCAGCATCGCGTTGAACAGCGCCACGTCGGTGCCCGGCTGCATCTGCAGGTGAATATCGGCTCGGGCTGCGAGCTCGGTGACTCTCGGATCGGCGACGATCAGGTAACTGCCGCGCCGGTGGGCGCGCTTGAGGGCGGCTCCGAACACCGGATGCGTCTCGCTCGTGTTGGCGCCGGCGATGAAGATGACATCGCATGCCTCCTCCACTTCTCGCATGGACCCCGAGGCCGCGGCGGTGCTGAGCGCGGCCTGCATGGCTGACACGCTTGTGGAGTGACAGAGGCGGGTGCAGTGGTCGACGTTGTTGGTGCCGAAGGAGCCACGGAACAGCCGTTGGAGGAGGTAGTTCTCCTCATTGCTGCATTTGGCGCTCTGGAACACGGCCACGGCATTCGACCCGTGCCGCTCCTTGACGTCGACGAGCTGTTGGGCCGCCAGGTCGAGGGCCTCCTCCCAGGTCGCCTCACGGTACGGCTCGTACCAATCCGCGGGCGTGGTGGCGCGATCTCGCACGTCCATGGTCACGCGCTCGAGGAGTGGGAGGTCGCGCACCCGCTTGCCGACGGCGCGTGGGGGCGCTGGCGTTTTGGGCGTTTGTCCCTCGCCCTCGATGGTTTGCCACGGGCCACCGCGACGGCGCGAGCCGGTCTCTCCCTCCCACACCCAACGTCCGTCGCGCCTCGCCCATCCTGTGCGAATCAACGGCTTGGTCAGGCGATCTCGATGCTGTGTGAAGTCGCATCCGAATCGCCCTTTGACGCAGGTCGACCCCTGGTTCGGGGTGATTTCCTCGATATCCGGAGAAGTGACACGGGCAATCTCATTGTCCTTGATGTGCAGATCGATCTGGCATCCGACGCCACAGTAGGGGCACACCGACCGCACCACGTGGTCGGCACGCACCCACGCCTCCCCGAAACGATCTCGGGGCATGACCTCGAAGATTGCACCGGTTGGGCAGACGCGAACACATTCCCCGCACCATGTGCATGCAGCCTTGTCGGGGTCACCGTCGCTTCCCACCACGATCTGGGCTCGCTCGCCACGGTAAGCGACATCGAGCACTCCGACGACCTGAATGTCCTCGCATGCACGCACGCATCGCGTACACAGAATACAGGTGCTCATATCGTGCCGGATCATCGGGTCGCCGGGTCGCTCATCGCCCTCACGCAGCGGAAGGTCACGGTGCGCGACCGGTGTAGGCTCGACACCATACTGCACCAGATACTGTTCGAACTCGTTCTCCGGTCTGGCCGTCCCACCGTCACGGAGGTGATCTGCCGGATACCGCTCAGCGAGAAGTGACAGGACGCCGCGGCGGGCGTCCACCACAGGCTCCGACTGTGTCTCGATGTGCATGCCGTTTGCAGCCTGTGTGGCGCAGGCCGGGAGCAGCTTGTCCTGGCCCTTTACGGCAACAAGACACATGCGACAGTTGCCGACGACAGGGAGCTTGGGATACCAGCAAAAGGTGGGAATTTGAATTCCTGCCGCGCGCGCCGCATCCAAGATCGTCGTGCCGTCGGCCGTGGTGACGGTTTCGCCGTTGATATTGATCGTCGTCGTCATGCAACCAATTTGGAGGCTGCATATCCCGACGGCAAGAGTCGGTGAATTGCGTGCGGCAAGGTCGTGGTGATCGAAACGATGTTGAAGATGCACAATGTGCGTTGTGTCATGCTGCAAACCACGGCGAGCAGTTTTGAGAAAAGTATTGCGTGTTCGGCTGGTATGTATAATATTCGCATCGACTTAATGCGCCGACCGGACCATTGATGATACGAGTTCGACGCGAAGTTCGAAGATGTCCACAACAAGGATCTGGTGACTCGACGCCGCAGACGATTCTCTCTCGCCGCGAGCTTTCTCATCCGTCCCCAGATTTTCCGTCTTTTGCGAACGATCTACGGTTTTCACCCCTCGGCGTGATCGCGCAGCGGGCGCACGCCGTTGGCACTCACGACCGTCCACTTCGGGCGGGCAAACCCCACCAGTCCACGGAGGACAAGCATGGCAGCTAGGCGAAGAAAGAAGGCGACCAAGCGGAAGGCCGCCAAGCGCACTACGAAGCGCAAGGCGACCAAGCGCAAGGCCACGAAGCGGAAGGCGACCAAGCGCAAAGCCACCAGGCGGAAGGCTGCGAAGAAGGCCACGAAGCGGCCGAAAAGACGCAAGAAAGCCGCGGCGAAGAAGGCCACGAAGCGGCCGAAAAGGCGCAAGAAGGCTGCTGCGAAGAAAGCCACGAAGCGGCCGAGAAGGCGCAAGAAGGCTGCTGCGAAGAAGGCCACGAAGCGGCCGAGAAGGCGCAAGAAGGCTGCCGCGGCGACTGGTAAGAAGCGCCGCCGCTAGTCTCGGAGTCGCCCACACACGTAGCACGTTGCACGGGGGCCGGCACGCTTTGCCGGCCCCGCAACGCTTCCGCCCGTCAGGGTGTGTGATCCACCATTCCCAGCATCAAGGCTTTGTCGCGAGAAACCACCAAGACCGTCCGGAGCGTGGCACCCGACGGGTGGACCAATCTCTGTACTGTGACTGGAGTGATTCGGCGGTGATGGGAATGACGCCGGGGCGGCTGCAGACCGGCATGACACAATGCACGCCGCTTCTCACCGTTTGGGTTTTGAGCGTCGTCACGAGCAGTGCTCGGGCGGCGGCGTCGAGCCCTTCCAGCACACGCGGATCGAGGATGACCAGCGCCGCCGAGAACTCGGGAAACCAGCCTGTCATGCTGATCACCATTGCCCGCAACCGGCTGGCCAACCCCTCAGAAACTGCCCTACGCTCTGCTGACTCGACCGACGTGAGTTCCTGATCGATGAACAGCACCGGTGTGTCTTGCGCGGCAAGGTAAAATGCGGCCCGAGAGGCCGCCGGTCCTACAGCCAATGCCGTGTCCGTTTCCTCCAAGTAGCGCACGAGGTCTGGCAGGGGGTTGTGGGGATCGAGCCCCCAATGCGTTGGGTCTCGCTGCGCCTCCCGAGTGCGAAGATGCTGCGTGCGCCAGCGCCGGAAGGAAGGCAGCTTGAGGCGCTTCTTGATCAGCCGATCGACGTGATCCAGCAGCAGCACTTCGGTCAACACGAGCTGCTGATCGGGCCCGATCTCTAGCTCCCGGACAGCCTCGTCAGCCAACCGCAGGAGCGCGTGACGAGATAGCTCGTCCTTGTATTCCTCGATCTGTTCGAGGACGAACTCCTCGTACTCCTGCCGGAGCGAGCGCGGATGCCGCGTGGGCGAGTGGTCGGGGGCGGGCGTCGTCAACATGGCTCGATATGCACGACAATCTCGTGAAATCGGAGCTCTTGCCGCAACTTCTGCTCCACGTCATCTGCGATCCGGTGAGCCGCATCTACCGTAGCGTCCCGATCAACGGCGATGGTCAGCTCGGCAAACCGCCGGTCCGGTGACCCCCGTGACCGTATATCGTAAGCGCTGGAAACACCGGATACGCTCTCGGCTGCTGTCTGAATCTGCGGGGCAGGCACGGCGTGTTGGTCCACGAGCACGGGCACCGAGCGGGAGACGATCCCCGACGCGATGACGACTATTGCCCCTGCGACGAGGAGAGCCACGACCGGATCCGCGTAGCCAGCGCCCGCCCGCGAGAAGATGACACCCGCCAACACGCCGATGGTGATGAGCACGTCCACTTTGGTGTGGGCTGCATCGGCTAAGAGAATCTCGCTGTTGAGCTCGTGGCCCCTGCGAGATTCGTAGAGCGCCACGAACGTGTTCACCACCAACGTGCTGGTGAGCAGGGCGATCTGTACGTTGCTGATTTCGAGTGGTTCCGCTCCCCGAACGAGGCGTGTGATTGCTCCCTTGACGAGCTCGAAGCCGCTCACGGATAGGAAGGCGACGATGACAAGGGCGCCAAGGGTTTCGAACTTGGTGTGCCCGTAGGGATGGTCTTCGTCGGGTGCGCGGGTGGCGATGCGGATCACCACCACGGCAAGCACGTTGTTCATGGCGTCCACGGAGGAGTGAACCGCATCTCCGAAGACGGCGAGCGATCCGCTGCTCAGGCCGATGAAGAACTTTGCCCCCACGACGGCCAGGTTGGCGACGAGGAGGCTGATGAGCACCCATTGAATCTGCGCCGAACGGTCGCGTGCAACCGGGCGGGCGAGCGGCATGGCTACAAGCTCGCGATCACCTAGGATCCTGTCAATGTGGTTCCGCCCGCCCGCCACCCCCACCGGCTGCCAGCTACCGGCCTCCAGCTTCCCGATTCATTAGTTTAGAAAATCCCGTGTGTGGTCCTCGGCACCGTGGCCCCTGACTCCGGGCGGTGGAGGCCGATCACCCCAAATCCGGCCGCAGGCCCTTCGCGTCGCCGAGATACACGTGCTTCATCGCTGCCTGACTCTTTTCCGTGTTCACATGGAGGAGAACGCGGATGCAGCGCGGCAAGCCATGTGGCGCATCGACCTCAACGGCACTCAGAAGAGGCGTACTATGCCATCCCAGGAGTCGGGCGGCACGTGCGGGAAACTCACTCTGCAGGTCAGGGGTGGTCGTGAAGACGATGCTGGCGACGTTCTCGATCTCGACCCCGTTGACCCGGACGATCTGCTCGAGGAGATTTCTAGTTTCAGCAAGCACGGCGTCAGGTGAGTCTGAAGGGACCACAGTAGCGCCTCGTATCCCGCGAACAGCCATTGCTTCTCCTCATGTCCGCTGACGTTCGTCTAATCGCCATCACTGATCCGGCGCTGCATCCCGGACGCGCCCTCTTCGACGCCTGCATGGCTGCTGAAGCGGGCGGCGCCACCGCGGTGCAAGTCCGGCTCAAGCACGCCGGAGCGGAGCAGCTAGTTACCGCCACCGAGCAACTCATGGCGGGGTTGCGGATCCCTGTCTATGTGAACGACCGGCTGGACGTGGCGAGCGCCGTGGGTGCTGCCGGTGTCCACATCGGTGCTGACGACTTCCCGCCCGCAAAGATCCGCGCGATTGCGCCCCGACCTCTCCGCGTCGGCTTATCTGTCGGCAGTCTCGAGGAGGCTCGGCGAGCCCTCCTGTGTGACGCCGACTACTGGAGCGTCGGGCCCTTCTATCGTACTGCGACCAAGTCCGATGCGGGAGCACCTCTGGGACCGGCCGGGTTCAGAGACTTAACTGATGTGGCGCCCACGGGCTTGCCTGTTGTAGCGATCGGTGGCATTACCCGGGAGCACGTGCCGGAAGTGATCGGGGCCGGAGCAGCGGGGATTGCCGTTATTTCCGCCATCTTCGGTGCCCGGGACATCGAGCGGGCCACCCGCGAGCTCCGGGATGCCGTTGACCTAGCGCGTCAGCGCTAGCGTGCCCCAGCCCGGTTTGCTCCCGCCGAGTTGCGCACCGTGCGGATGGTAGTCAGGTGCTCCCGATAGGTGCGTGAAAAGACGTGCTTGCCGTCGGGTCCTGCCACGAAGTACAAGAAATTAGTCCTGGTGGGGTAAAGCGCCGCCTCTATGCTCCCCTCGGAGGGTTGACCGATTGGGCTCGGAGGGAGCCCGGTGATCCGGTAGGTATTGAAGGCCGAGACGACCGCATAGTCGCGCTCGAACAACCGCCGACGTTCGCCCAGGGCGTAGATCACGGTGGGGTCAGCTTGCAGACGCATGCGTCGCCGAAGTCGGTTGTGATAGACCGATGAGACGTATCTGCTGTCCTCGGGGTGCTGCACCTCCCCTTCGATGATCGAGGCCAGGGTGACGATCTCATGGCGGTCTAATCCCAGCGAGTCGAGCCGCGCGTTCCACGACGGCCTCCAGCGCGACTCGAATTCGACTACCATCTGCTGCACTACCTCCGCTGCTCCGGCGCCCGCTCGGACGAAATACGTGCTGGGGTACAGGTAGCCTTCTAGGGTCTCACCTGGAATCCCCAGACGCGCCAACAGCGTCGGATCACGAGCTGCCACAACGAAGCTGTCGGCGGGCACCCCGAGCTGTCGCTCCACCTCCGGGGCGATTTCCCGGAGCATGAGGCCTTCCTGCACAATCAGCACATCCAATGCCGTCCGGCCGGACACCAGCACGTCGAGCACTTGTCGCATCGACATTCCAGGGGCCAGCTCGAAGATCCCGGCCTGAATGGCGCGGCCCCGACCCGTGAACCTGGCGTACGTCCGGAACAGTTTGGGGGACTCGATGATGTCATGGGTCACGAGTGATTCGCTGACACTCGTAAGGGTGGCACCTTCGGGGATGGCAAAGCGGATCGTTTCCCCAGGCGGCGCTGACGGCGAGCAGGCTGCCAAGAGCAAGGCGGTCCAAATAGACAGCCCCACCCTCATGACCGCCTCGAGTCGAGATACGTTTGCAGAATTACAGTCGCCGAAAGCTGGTCCACGTCACCCCGCCGCTCCCGCGGAGATCCTCCCAGCTCGTGTATGGACCTCAAGGCTCTGGCGGTGGTCATGCGTTCGTCCCAGAACGTGACGGGCAGTCCCGTCTTGGTCCCGACTAAGGTGCCGAGCTCGCGTGCAGCTCTGGCGGGCTCGCCTTCGCGGCCGTCACTCTCCAGGGGGAGCCCGATGACGATCCCCACAGGTCTGTGGGAGTCCAAGTAGGTCTTCAGCTGCTTCAGGGGAAACCGTCGTCCGGGACGGCGGACAAGCGTCGCAAGGGGTTGTGCAATCTTTTGTGACGGGTCACACGTGGCGAGGCCGATGCGCTTCTCGCCCCAGTCCATCGCAAACAATCTTCCGGTTGTGGGCACCGGGGTTTCGGATGCCATCGGCCGCGTGTCGGTAGGGTCGGTCGGCAAACCTACCCCTGCTGCATGGTGGCGTAGAACTCCTCATTGCCGACGGTTCGCTTCATGCGCTCCAGTAGGAACTCAATGGCCTCGACCGGCGGCATGTCAGCCAGGAAGTTGCGCAGGAGATAGGTCTTGTTGAGCTCCTCCGGGTCCAGCAGGAGTTCTTCTTTTCGGGTCGAAGTTCGCTGCACGTCGATCGCCGGATAGATCCGTCGGTCGGCGATGCGCCGGTCCAACACGAGCTCCATGTTGCCGGTGCCTTTGAACTCCTCGAAGATCACCTCGTCCATCCGGCTACCGGTTTCGATGAGCGCCGTGGCGATGATCGTCAACGAGCCACCGCTGTCGATGTTCCTTGCGGCCCCAAAGAAACGCTTGGGTTTCTGTAGGGCGTTGGCGTCCACGCCACCTGAGAGGATTTTGCCGGAGTGTGGAATCACTACGTTGTGTGCACGCGCCAGCCGAGTGATTGAGTCGAGCAGGATAACCACGTCCTTTTGATGTTCGACGAGCCGCTTGGCTTTCTCAATGACCATGTCTGCCACTTGAACGTGGCGGTCGGCAGGCTCGTCGAACGTCGAGGCGATGACCTCGGCCTTAACGTTCTCCTCCATATCTGTGACTTCTTCAGGTCGTTCGTCGATCAGAAGAACGATCAGCGCGATTTCCGGATGGTTCTCCGTGATCGAGTTCGCCACCTTCTGCAACAGGATCGTCTTACCGGCCTTCGGCGGAGATACGATGAGACCTCGCTGCCCACAGCCGATGGGCGCAAGCATATCGACCACGCGCATCGAGATGTCGGCGTCTTCCCGTTCGAGTTGGATCCGCCGGTCGGGATAGCGGGGGCGAAGGTTGTCGAAGCCAATCCGGTGCTTGGCCTTGTCGGGGGCCTCGAAGTTGACCTTCTCCACCTTGAGAAGGGCGAGGTATCGCTCACCTTCTTTCGGCGGCCGTACCTGGCCTAGGATCGTGTCACCAGTGCGCAAGTCAAAGCGCTTGATCTGACTCGGGCTCACGTAGATGTCATCGGGTCCGTAGAGGTAGTTCCAGTCCTGACTTCGCAGGAAGCCATACCCCTCGGGCAGGATTTCGAGGACGCCCTCACCGTGCAACACAGTGTCAGCGTCGAGAAGGGATTGTTCTATCCGGAAAATCAGATCCTGCTTGCGTAGGCCGGAGTAGTTGGTGATGTTCAATTCTTCAGCCATCTCGTGCAGCTGAGCCACGGACTTTCTCTTGAGTTCGGCGATGTCCACAGCGGAGGGCTCCGTTTGTTACCCCAAAGCGTTGGTGCCGTGCGGCGAAGAGACACCTGCTTTCTTGGGAAACTAGGATTTCGGTATGACTCTGACGGGATACGACTCTATTGGGGAAATCTCTGCTGATGTGAAGGCGAGTAAAGATAGGATTCGTCAGGGAACCCGTCAAGAGTGCCACTAGAAGCCATCTCCCCGTATTTCCGCTACTGGCGCACCATCGTCGCGTTGGACCGCGAGGTGGTCGATGCCGTCGTGTCACCGGCCCACCAAGGACCCTCACGGGAACTGCAGAGTGCACTCAATGAGTGGCCCGGTACGTACTACTGGTCGCAGCGAGAGGGCCCCAACCGACTGGTACTCATTCGGTCTGTCGGACCATCCCCGAAGGAGCGGTGGTGGCTCCACATAGCACTGTTCCTGGTCACGTTCGGCACGGTGTGGATGGCGGGGTCGGTGTTGATGAGTCCGCCGGCGACCCTACCCATCCCCAGCAGCCTGGATTTGCAGAGGGCATGGGCCGACCTGCAGGAGTGGGTCGGCCTGGCCGGGCCCGGCCTGGGGTTTGCCGCCGCTCTCATGGGGATACTGCTCGCACACGAATTGGGCCACTACTTCGTCGCCAAACGTTACGGCGTCAACGCTTCGCCGCCGTATTTCCTCCCGGGTCCCCCGCAGCTCAACCTCATAGGCACCTTCGGCGCGTTCATTCGGCTGCGAAGCCCCATCGTCGACCGACGACAACTCCTGGACGTCGGAGCCGCCGGACCGTGGGCCGGGTTTGCCGTAGCGCTGCTCGTGCTCGTAGTGGGACTGCTCAAGTCGGACGTCGTTGAGGGAGTGAATGCACTGACGCCGCAGATGATCTATTGGGGCAGGACCGAGTTCTATCTGGGAGACTCTCCGCTGATGGCAATCGCCAGGCGTCTCCTGGTCGGTGAGGGCACCGTGCTCCTCCACCCGTTGGCGTTGGCCGGCTGGTTTGGCCTGTTCGTAACGATGCTGAACCTCCTGCCACTGGGGCAGCTGGATGGCGGCCATATCGTCTACTCCCTGGTCGGGCGGCACCAGGGAAAGGTGGGGCTGCTCATGTGGTACGGGCTGGTGGTGCTGGGTTTCGAGTTCTACGGTTGGTGGATCTGGGCCGCGCTGATCCTGCTGATTGGCAGGGGCCGCATCGTCCATCCGTCGGTGCTGGACCCCTATCGGCCCATCCCGGCCAGCCGGTGGTGGACGGGCCTGGCCACGGCGGTGCTCTTCGTTCTCACGTTCACGGCCGACCCCCTGCCCAACATACTATAAATGAAATAGAGGTCCTCCTCAGACCGAGTCGGTTGGGTAATCCCCGAAGCGCCTTATCGAGTGACTGCCTGCTCACTATTGCGTAAGTGATGGTTGTATTTATATTTGCGCAAACTTGCGGAGGTGCCCAGATGCCGGGAGACCTCGCCCACCGCGGCCCTTCCAATTCCGGCGAGCCGGTATTGTATGAGCTCGCGCCGCTCCAGAATGTGGACCACGCCGTGGTCGTCCGATTGGCCATCAGGCAGGACGGTGACGGTACGTGGTACGGCCGCCTCATCTTCGGGGCTGACGAAGCCGTTCCAGCCAGAACCACAGCCGAGATCTTCTGTGAGGCCAGCGAAACGGATCTGTGGCGCTCAGTGCAGGGTCTTCAGGATCACCAACTGAGAGATCTGTTCCGCTCCATCTCCGAATGACCGACTCGACCCTACAATCACTTCGCAAGCTCCAGCACGACCTGGCAAACCCGCTCTCCGCCGTCCTGGCCCAGGCGCAGCTCCTTCTGCAGAACGCCGACTCCTACGACCGCGCCACCGTTGACGCTCTCGAGGAGATCGAGCGTGCGGCGAGGCGCATGCGGGAAATTCTCCTGACAGGCGATTAGCCGCATCCCGCTCCAAAACACATTCCTGGACGAATTCGTAGGACGTGAGCCACACATCTCCCCGGGATGCCCTTTGCCAGCTGTCCGGCTTGCGCCTGCTGGCGGGGTCCTGTGCTGGCATCGTAATTGCGATTTGGGAGTAGAGCGGTCCGTCGGTTGACTGATGGGGGCGACTCGATTGACTGGAAGTTGCGGCCCGGAAGTCATTGTGGTGTAGCACATTCGGAAGCTATGTTCTCGATCCCCAAATAATCGGCCCTATAACGCGAGTGAGTTCCGTGAGACACATGTTGAACCCAAGGGTGGAGTGTCGCCGCTGGTGGGCTCTCGTGCTGGGGGTGGCTGGCGTGAGCGTGGGTTGTGGGATGGGGCGCCCGGCGGCGGTGTCACCAACTGAGATAGCTGGAGGCGCGGCTGGCGTCTTCACCGGACGATGGGGCTGTGCTGCTTCGCTACGGAGCGGCGTTGTATGCGGCGGGGAGGTGCGACAGCGCTGTAGTCGTGGTAGGCCGCGGCCGGTCGCTGCGCCCGGCGGATGCACTCGGGCCCCTGGTCGTGGGCCAATGCATGGAGCGAGATGGGAGACATGACCGGGCGATCGCGGAGTACCGCCAATTCTTGGCTGCTCACGGAGGGGCACAAGGAGCGGCAGCCGTGCGGGCCAGGGAGCTTCTAGCCAGGCGGGATCATGCCACTGTCGTGGCTCGGCAGGCGCTCGCACGCGAGGCTGAGCTGGGCGAGGCCGACGAAAGTGCGCTAGCCGTGCTCCCGCTGGTGGTGGTCGGGGATTCCAGTGTGCAACCCCTTTCCAGGGGACTGGCGCAAATCATCACGTCTGACTTGGCGCTGCTCGAGCGTTTCCGGTTGGTCGAACGCATGCAATTGGGTGCCGTGCTGCAGGAGCTCGAGTTGGGGCAGACGGCGCGGGTCGAGGCCGGGACGGCAGCCCGGGTGGGTCGGCTCGTCGGCGCTGGACGAATGGTCCAGGGGCTGGTTGCCATTCCGCCCGAGGGTGACACGCGGCTCGAGGCGAGCGTGATTCGCTCAACGGGAGAGGTGACAGGTGCGGAGGTCGTGACCGGACGGTTCCGGGATTTGATGCAAATGGAGAAGCAGCTCGTTTTGGGGATCGCGGCAAGGCTGGGGTACGCGCTGTCGGACGCAGAGCGGGACCAGATCCTGGAGAACGGAACAGAGAATCTAGCCGCATTCCTGGCATACTCCCGCGGGCTGTTTGCTGAGGACATAGGAGACTACAGCACGGCCGCGATGCATTTCGGGCAGGCCGTCCAGGCGGACCCGGGATTTCAGGAAGCTCAGTCGCAGTATGAGGCGGCGTCGGCAGCTGACGTGGTGGGTCAGGCAACGGCTTCGGAGGTGACCACGGTAGGCGCAAGCTCTGAAGCGGCCGTGCAGGAGGGCCAGCAACCCACGCAGACGCTGGCCAACGCGGTGAACAGTGTCGTTGGGGACATTGCAGCCACGCAGGCCGAGCAGGCGACGTCGAGCGCCGACGAAGATCAGGCCGTCCAGCAAGCCACTCAACAGTCCACAGAGACTACGGCGGCGGAGCCCGAGCCGACCACGGCGGCGACGGGGGTCACGTCGACGGTGACGGGGACGATACGGATCATCTTCAGGCTACCATGATGCGACCACTCAAGTATCTCGGCGTGCTGGGGGCGGTGGTTGCCGCGCCCCTGGCCGGGCAACAGCCCAATGTGACGGTGCAGACGGCGGTCTTGGCGGAGAGCTACTCGTTTGATGACGGGTTGTCGTTCACCCGGGTATCCGAGCAAACGGTGCCCGTGGCAGTGACAGTGGGATTGGGCCGGCGAGCGGCATTCACGGTGGCCACCGGATTTGCGCGAGTGGATCTCAAGAGCGCTGATGAGGGCCAGCTGGCAAGTCAGGAAATATCCACTGCGCTGGATACCGAGTTCCGGCTGAGCGTGGATGTGATACCCGGTCGACTGGTGTTCTTGGCCACCGGGGCGGCACCGACGGGGTCTGGTACGGTGGCCTTGGAAGAGTTGTCGGTCCTGGGAGCCCTCTCCAGCGACATCATCGGCTTTTCGGCGACGGACCTGGGGACGGGTGGCAACTTGGGCGGGGGATTTGTCGGAGTCGTGCCCGTGGGGCGGATGGCGCTCGGCATCGGAGCGACGTTCCAACAGTCCTTGACGTATGACCCGGTCCAGGGACAGACGCAGAATCTGCGGCCCGGTGGTGAGGTGCGGGTACGAGGAGGTATCGAAGGGGCCTTGGGACCGCGAACCTATCTGCGGGTGGCTGGGATATTTGCCCGGCGGCAGAAGGACCAGATAAACGGAGAGACCCGCAACGGGGTGGGGAACAGGTACGTAGGCTATGTGTCGCTCAACCAGGCGGTGGGCCGCTCGTCCGTGACGGTCTATGGATTCGATGTGTTCCGTAGCAATCCACAGGTAGAAGCAACGGCAACGGGGGCGGCACTGCTGCCTCGAGGCAATCTGCTGGCCGCCGGCGCGCAATTCGCGTTGGGTTTGGCGCCCCGCACTAGCGTCACGCCACGGGTGGAGTTTCGCACGTCCTCAGCGGCGCCGGACACGTCGGTGACGGCGCTGCAGAGACTGGGGAGCTCAGTGCGATTCGGCGTCGATTTTCGACACCGGGTGAACCGAGACGTGGCGTTGGTGCTGGAAGGAAATGGATTGATAGGGGACGTCGTGCAGGCCGGAAACACCATCGACTTCCGCGGCTACCGCGCCGGCGTGCACCTGGAGATCACCAGATGAGTGCGGGTGTAATCGACCAGCGGTCGTAGGAGCTGAGGTAAGCTCGACCGTTGTGGTTGTATGGAGGTGGTCAAGTGAAGCGATGGATTGTTCCTGCGGCTGTACTCGTCGGGTTGGGCATTGCGGCATGTGAGGATACGACTGGTCCCGACGGCCCCCTCACTGGTCACTTCAGCATCGTTCCCACATTCAGGAGCCAGTCGGCGAGCCAGTCGGCGGGCGTCGTCGACGTGGAATCCGTTCGAGTTCGACTCGTGCGGGCCAGCGACGAATCGCTGGTCCTCGACCAGACCTTCACGCTCGAGCCGGATGCCGAGTCAGTAGACCTTTCCATCAGCATTCCAGTTCTCAGCGCGGATGAGACATTTCTCCTCACGCTCGAACTCGTGTCACCCGAAGGCGAGGTCGTCTTCACGGGGGGACCGACCCCAGTCACA
>JBDHDY010000003.1:0-29712 GCA_039591275.1 Gemmatimonadota bacterium
ACGTTGAGGGAGTCCGGGCCTTCAATCGGGCGGCATCCCAAGATCCTCGGCTGACTGCCACGATTCTCCCCATCCGCGACGGCCTCCTCGTCGGTGTCAAGCAACACGCATAGTTCTCCGGCGTCGGCGCTCGGCGACCAGGAGGCGTTAAGTTTCGGCGAGTCGAGGCGGCGTTTGAGAGAGATGTTGAGCGCCGCTGGAGGGGTGCTCGGAGCCGGCGACTATGCCGGAGTCATGCCGCCAGCGATAACCACTCCTTACGGCTCGGCGGAGCCGGTTGAGGGTGATGAGGTCGTGGCGGTGCCGGTCGTTGGCCCGTCCGAATCGCCCGTTGATGCCGCCTTTGCCGATGGCATCCAGCGGTACGTCGTCGAAGGATGGTTTGGGCTAGCGCCGGTGATCCGTGCGTACGTGGCCGCAGCCGTTCTGGAGCGGACCGACCGTACGCTCGTCCCGGTAAAACACCGGACCGAAGAATTTCTCGTTGCCCCGCTCGAACATCTGCCGCCTCGAGTGGTGGATCGGTTGACGCAGTTTCCCATGTCTGTCTATGACTGCCGTGGGGCCGAACGGCCTCATCCGCTGCTCGATGTGCAACGGGCCGTGGGCATGGTTGAGGATCGGCGCCGTGCGATTGAGGTCGAGATCATCGAGGCCCATCGACGGGAGTGTCGGGGCGACTATCTCGTGGTGGATGGATCGCTTAGGGGGCTGGGGGCGGGAGGGGCAGAAGGGGCAGGGGGGGCCACGCTTCTAGGGGTAATCAAGAGTCACGAGACGCAATTTCTCCGTGGCGCGGACCTCGAGGCGGCCCTGACGCTGAGGGAGGGGTATCGCACGACCGTGTTCCGCCGGCTCGCCGAGGGTGGTGCTCCCATGTATTCGTGGTATCTGCGCCTGTGGGACTGGAATGAACGTGATATCCTGTATGGGTTGATACGTTTAGAGCGTTTTCCTGGCCGGGAGGTTGTTGACGAGGTGGATCGAACGAGTCGGTGGTTGTTGGCGGAACGGGCGCCGCTCTCTGCTCCCGATGCCCGCTGGGACCGCTTGCTGTATCCCATACACGCCGTGGAGGAGTTTCTGAAGGCGAAAGCCGGAGGGTGGCGTTGATTGAGATCGCGCGTTCACGCCCAATAGGACGGGTGGTGGCTACGGAGTTCCTACCGGCGAGCCCCCATCAGTTTCACTTTTGGACAGCTGTCGAGACTCCTATTGGCATTGGCGCGATCGTGCGGGTGGACGGTGCCGGTCGAACGGTGTACGCCGTGGTCGTAGATGCGAAGGCCTACTCGGATTTGGGCACGCCGTTACACGACGTGATCGCTGCAGAGGGAAAGCCGGCGGGCGGGCCGGCTCCCAGCAAGCGCACGGAGATCCGGTTGTGGACCGCCGCAGTGCTGCGGCAGCAACCGGAGGAGCCGCTTCAACCCGTACCCCTGTCAGAGGTGCGACTGGCGTCTGCCGAAGACGTTCAGGTTGCGCTGCGGATGGAAACGTATCTCTCGTGTGACGAACCCACGGGGATCCCCGTGGGGCTCTATGCCTCCGGCGGTCTCAAAGCCCCCGTGTATCTCGACACCAATTTTCTGCTGGGACCCGAGTCGGCCCACCTGAACATCACTGGCGTCTCGGGACTCGCCACTAAGACGAGCGCTGTCGAATTCTTGCTCAAGAGTCTGTTCACCCATTTCCCTGCCTCCAGCGGTTCTGTGGCAGCGGTGTGTTTCAATGTGAAGGGATCTGATCTGTGCTTTCTTGATCAGCCTGCCGAATTGCCACAGGACGATCTCGAGATGTACGAGCGCTTTGAGATTCTACCAGAGCCGTTTGAGCGGGTGCGTTACTTCGCTCCTTTCAAAGCGGACGGGGTGAATCTCAGCACGCTCAGATCGCACGCCGATTTGAGTGGGACAGTACAGCCCCTCGTGTGGGGCCTCCGCGAGGTGCTGGATTACCACGAAGTACTCCTCAGCCGAGAAGATCTCGACGCCAAGGCCGACGCGTTCATCGATTTTCTTGCAGATCGCGTGGTGGAGAAGGAATTCCGCGATGATTGGGGGACCGATCATCGCGTGCGGACATTTCAGGACCTCGAGCGCCTATTCCGAGCGATTTTCGACGGTCTCGAAGCGGCCGGCCGCAGCGACATGTGGCGCACGCATCATATTGCCACGATTCGCAAGGTGCGCAACCGTCTGATGAACATCTCAGTACGGTGTCGTGGGTTGGTAACCGAGGACGGTACGTCGAGTGATCTGCCGTTTGGCGGGTTCGAGGATCGAGCCGTGTACGTCGTCGATGTCTCGGGGATCGATCAGCTCGCCCAGGATCTCGTATTCACGCGTGTGGTCTCGAAACTGCGCGAGCACCTGGAGCGGCGGGATCTGGGCGTCGGACACGTGGTGGTCTTCGTAGATGAGTTGAACAAGTACGCGCCTTCGGACGGTCCGGAGACATACGTGCGAAGGATGTTGCTCGATATCTCCGAGCGGGGCCGGTACCTTGGATTGGTATTGTTTGGTGCACAGCAGTTTCGCTCCCAAGTACATCGGCGTGTGGTGGGCAATGCCGGTACGGCACTGTTCGGCCGCATGGATATGGACGAGTTGTCGTGGCCGGCGTATCAGGTGTTTTCTCCCTCGACCAAGATCAAGCTGGCAACCTTGTCAAAGGGGGAGCTCATGGTCCGCCACCCCCACTTCACTCAGCCGGTATTCCTACGGTTTCCACGGCCTCCTGTGCTTCCGGGGCCGTTAGGACTCGCCAAATTTCCTCCGGCCCCCGATGTTTCGTTTGAGGACGCGGTGGTGCGCCAACTCGTCGCTCTCGATCGGCGGATCACCCCTGGCGCAGTCAAAGAGGCAATTGCGGATCGGGCCCCGGATGACGTGCGCCGCGCGCTACTGGTGACGCGGCGTACTCAACCGGAGGACATGCTGAGTTATTTTCGCGCAGCGCTCGGTCCCAGAGTCGAGAGTCGTATCGCTCAGAGTTCTGGCGGCGTGGTGCCGCTCAGATCAGTGGAGGATCCGTATGCACCGTAAGCCGAGTCAACTCGCTTTGCTGAGTTCGTGGTTGCTTGCCCTGGCGGTGCCGCAGACTGCGGCGGCGCAGGAGGGTTTCGTGCTCGGATTTCGTCCGGCGCAAGGAACCTTCGTGCACACCCTGTACGAAACCAACACCGAAATCATGTACGTCGGGTTGCCGGTATTGCCGGATAGTACGCCGGCCCAGGCGTCGGCATTGGTCAGTGAGACAAGACGTGTGTATGCCGTGAATGACAGCGGTTACGCAGTCGGGTTCACGTACGACTCAGTGACGGCGCGCCATCGCATCGGCTCATGGCAGGCACTCGATGTCCCCCGGGCACCGGTCGGACCGGTCAACGTGTGGATGGACCACCGATTGATCACGCCCCCAGGGGCGCTGCCGGGTGACACTGGTGCTGTTGCGCTCATGCGAGGGCTCGGGGCGGCCCTGCAGATTGCCCTGCCGGCAGACCCACTGCCCGTCGGCGAGGTATGGGCGGCGGAAGCGGTGTATCCGTACACAGTGAATCTGCCAGGCGATTCCCTGGTGACCGTCACCGCGAGCATCTCCGCCCCGGCGGCCGGCTCGCTGGACAGCTTGGTGGCCCGGGATACAGATACCCTCGCGTACATGACCATTCAGGGTCAGTTCCGCCCCCGTGTCGTGCCGACGGTGTTTCAGTTGGGAGGGGTGGAGGTTCCGGCGGAACTGTGGGGAAGCTTTGCGGCAAGGCTGATCTGGTCGACGGGCTGGAACGCTTTTGTGTCAGGAGCGGCGAGGGGCCTGGTAAATGTTCGGCTGGAAGCACCGGAGGGGAGTGGACTACCCGATACCCGGGTCAGTACCCGGGTCATGTCGACTCTACGAGTCAGACCCTGACCGGTGAAACTCGCCCACCTGGCCGACCTCCATCTCGGGTTCCGGCAGTATAGCCGCCAGACACCCCAGGGGATCAACCAGCGGGAAGCAGACGTGGCCGCGGCGTTTCGACGCGCCATCGACGGGGTCGTCGCGGCGGCGCCGGACATAGTGGTGCTGGCGGGTGACGTCTTTCATTCGGTGCGGCCGACCAATCCAGCAATTCTCGATTCATTCAATCAGCTGCGGCGGCTACGTGTCGAGCTGCCGGACGCCCCTGTGATCATTATCGCCGGCAATCACGATACGCCTCGCTCGGTCGAAACCGGCACTATCCTAAAGCTCTTCGAAGCCCTCGACAACGTGCACGTGGTGGCTGGAGCAACACAGCGCCTCGTTTTCGACACTCTCGATCTTGCCGTTGTGTGTGTGCCGCACGCCGCCCTGGTGGCCGGGGAGCGCCCACTGTTGCGTCCGCAGCGTGGGGCGCAGTGGAACGTGCTCGTGATTCACAGTGAGGTGGCGGGAGTCATTCCCGGCGACCGCTCAATGCTCGAGTATGGGGGTGCGATTGTAGAACCCGATGATCTCAATGCCGACCAATGGAGCTACGTGGCACTTGGGCATTATCACGTGGCACACCAAGTGGCGTCGAACGCGTGGTATGCGGGTTCCCTGGAGTACGTGAGCCTCAACCCTTGGGGAGAGCTTCGGGAGGACGTGAGGCTGGGAAGTCCCGGCCAAAAGGGATGGCTGCTCGTGAACCTGGAATCGGGGGGTCCTTCGGTCGAGTTCCAGAGTGTGGAGCTTGCCCGCCGCTACGTCGATATCGAGGCGGTTGCAGGAGCGGGTCTTACGGCGGCCGAGATCGATGAGGAGATTGCCGCCCGCGCGAATGCCGTGGCGGGCGGGGTCGATGGACAGGTGGTGCGCCAAGTGGTCTTCGATGTACCGCGCAACGTTGCACGAGATCTCAACCACGCGTTCATCCGGGAGCTCAAAACGCGGGCGCTCCACTATCACCTCGACCTTCGACGGCCGGAGCCGACGCGGGAAGTGGGGGTGGGTGCCCCGGGACGACGGCAGACGCTGCGGGAACTCGTACACGAGTATCTGTCCAATCGCCCGCTGCCTCCTGGCATCGACCGGGACACGCTCGTCGCGCTGGGGAACGGGTATCTGGATCAGGTCGAGGGAGATCTCGCGGAGCGATAGTGCACCTTCATCGTTTGAAGCTTGTCAACTTCCGCCAGCATGCCGAGACCGAGATCATCTTTGGCTCGGGGATCACAGCGATTGTCGGACCAAACGGCTCCGGCAAAACCACGCTGTTCGAGTCCATGTCGTGGGCGTTTTACGGCAACGCGGCCGCGCGGGGTCATCGGGATTCGCTGCGGAGATATGACGCACCGCCGCGTGCGCCCATGCGGGTTGAAGTGGAGTTCTCGCTGGGCGCGCACGAATACCGGGTGGCGCGCTCCCTGTACGGGGCGGAATTGTACCAGGACAATGGATCGCAGCCGATCGCGAACAGCCAACAGGAGGTGACAGCGAAGGTCACGCGAATCCTCGGGATGGATCGACTCGAATTCTTCAATACGTACTTCACAGGTCAAAGGCAGTTGGCCGTGATGGCCACGATGGGAGCAGCGGAGCGTGCCAAATTTCTTTCGCGGCTCCTCGGGTATGAGAAACTGCGACTCGCGCAGGATCGTCTTCGGGCGCGGCGGTCCGCTCTCCGGGGTGAGATCTCCGGACTCGAACAGGGCTTGGGTGATGCAGAGGCCCTCGAGCGCGAGCGCAGCAACGCGCAATCACGGGTAAAGGATGCGGAACGGCACCTGCAGGACGTGCTGGCTGACCAAAAGAACGCGGAACGAGCGCTTGCGGAGGTCGGGCCGGCGTGGAAGACGATGGTGGAGCTCCGTGAATCCGTCATCTCGCTAGACGCTGAAAGACGATTGGCCGAGCAGCACGTCGAGGAGGCGCGTCGCGAGTTTCAGCGTCTCGACCGGGAGCTGGCAGATGCGCTGCTGGCGAAGGACCAACTCACGCGGCTCGCGCCTGAATTGCAGCGCATGGCGACGTTGCGGGAGGAGCTCGAGCGACTCGAGCGGGAGAGCCGGGCAACAGGAGAACATCGAGCCGTGTCGGGTCAGCTGGGCGAAATGCGCGTGCAGGGTCAGCGTCTGGGCGAGCGATTGCAGGAGATGCAGGAGCTGGATGTGATTCAGCGAAATTCTCACAAGGCGCTGGACGAGGCCAGGGGTGCGGTTGAGGAGTTCAAAAGGCATGAGGAGACGCTGCGGACAGCCTGGGTGCGAGACCAGCAGGACGCGGAAACGAAGCGGCTGGCCCTCCGAGACCAGTACCGTGATCTCCAGGGACAGCGTAAGCGGATCGTCGAGGCTGGTCCAGACGGCAAATGCCCCACTTGCGCAAGACCCCTTGCCGAAGAGTATGAATCAGTGTTGGCGACCCTAGGGAGACAGCTCGAAGAAATTGAAGTGGACGGCAGGTATTACAAGCAGCGCGTGGAGCAACTTGCCACGGAACCGGAAGAGCTGCGCGAAGCTCAGGGCAGCCGGGAGGCGAGCGTGACGCGCGTCGAAGAAGCCGTGCAGATGGTCGCGAACGCCGAGGCGAGAGTGCGCGAGCGGGAGGAATACGAGCGGGAACTGGCACAACTTCGCGAGCGGACAGCCGATTTCGAGCAGCAGCTCGAGTCCCTGCCCGATTCGTACGACTCGGAGCGGCACGATGTCGTGCAGGCCGAAGTACGACGCCTGGAACCGTCCGTCCAGACGGCAGCTCGCCTTCGCGTGAATGCGGAACGCGCCGAGGGCTTAGTACGCGACGCGGAGAAGGCTGAGCGAGATCTCTCAAGCCGCGAGGATAAGGTGCGTCAATTGATCGACGCTATCAGTGCGCTGGGCTTCAGCGAGGAAGCCTACGTGGCGGCGAATGAACGGTATCAGTCTGCGGAGTCGACCGTCAGGGAGCTCGAAGTGCGCCACGCAGCGCTGCGAGGTGATCTCAAGGCGGCCGAAACATCCCTACAAAGTGTCGAGTCGCGGATCGCAGAACGCACCAGGCGTCTCAAAGACGTTGAGCGTCTCCGGACCGATATGGTACTGCATGACGAACTCGACACGGCATTCCAGGATCTGCGGACGGAGCTGAACGCCAAGCTCCGTCCTGATCTGTCCGAGCTGGCTTCACGGTTCCTCACGGACCTGACGGAGGGACGTTATCATGAGCTCGACTTGGACAACGAATACCGGATCAACGTCCGTGAGGATGAGGTGCCCAAGCCAGTACTTTCAGGCGGAGAGGAAGATGTTTCGAATCTCTCATTGCGATTGGCGATAAGTCAAATGGTTGCGGAGCGCGCCGGCCAGCCGTTGTCGTTGCTGGTCCTCGACGAGATATTCGGTGGCTTGGATGAAGTGCGGCGACAGGGTGTGATTGAACTCCTCCGCCGACTCGCCGATCGGTTCCCCCAGGTCGTATTGATTACGCATATCGAAACCGTGAAGGAAGGCGCTGACCGCGTACTCCGGGTGTTGGTCGATTCCCGCCTGGGGTCCGCCAAGGTGGCTGAGGACGAGGCACCGGCGACTCGTGAAGGTGTTGCGGCCTGAGGATCGTCTGAACGGCCCCCGCCAGGCCGCCGATGACGACGTGGAAGCGCTGAACGGGATGTTCGCGGACGCTTTCACCGACCGCTACCGTCGTGACGGGATGTCGGGTGTGCGCGTGCCGCGCCTCAACCCGCAGATCTGGCGGTATGCACTCCAGGACGCCGAATCAGGTGCCATGGTGTGGTACGACGAACACGATGAGCTGGCGGCGTTCAATATGGTCCACCAATCCGGTGTCGAGGGATGGATGGGCCCCCTGGCCGTCCGCACTGATCTCCAGGGATGCGGTTTCGGAAAGGTCATCGTGCACACGGCCGTCGAATGGCTGAGAGAGCGAAATGCACGAGCGATCGGGTTGGAGACGATGCCCCGGACCGTCGACAACATCGGCTTTTATGCCGGCCAAGGATTCGTCCCTGGCCACCTTACGGTAACCATGGCTGGCGATGTTCCGCGCCGACCTGAGCCGATTGCCTTCACCAGGTTGAGTGAGTCCTCGCCATCAGATCAAGACGATCTCTTGGCCCAGTGCCGGCTCCGCCTCGGGGCGTCGGCGCCGGGATACGATTTCACGCGTGAGCACCGCTTGACTGCTGAGCTTGGCATCGGAGATACCGTAATTATCAACGCCGGCAGTCGAGTGAGAGGCTTTGCTCTGTGGCATTCTGCGGCGCTTGTCGAGGCGCGTGCGCCGGAAGAACTCCGGCTCCTCAAGTTGTTTGCCGATTCGAGCGAAACCTTCACCCAACTCCTAAGCGCGCTGGAAGAGTGCGCGGCCGCGGCAGGGGTGCGTGGGGTAGCGGTACGTTGCCAGACGGCGTGCCCTGAAGCGTATTTGGCCCTAGTTCATCGCGGATATCAGGTGCGCTGGACTGATCTGAGGATGACTCTGCAGGATTTTCCAGAGGTCGTCGTGCCCGACGGCGAAGTGTTGTTTTCGAATTGGGAGATCTAGCAGCTCACGATGGACGTCGGTTCTGCTGGACATCGTGCGGCTGTGTGAGCGCCAGGCCCCGGGCGATCAAGACCGCGCCGATAGCCAGGGGAAGATGAACCCACCCGCTCGGGATTGCCACCACGAAAGCCAGCACAATCCATAGTCCCAGACAAGCCACTCCACCCGCAATTGAGACGATCATCTGCTTCCTCGCTTGACGCTGTCAGTACCAAAGTCTACATTGGGGCCCGTTGCGGGAACGGAGAGACCAATTATTGAGCCAACAAGTCCGGTAACGCGTCCGCCTGTCGCGGTGGAGGTCACGCCCCTGCTTGGGGAAGGCCAATGTCATGATGAGGACGCGGTTCCTTTCCGTATCGGGCTTCAATAATCCTCTTCTTTCCCCATACCTGGCCGCCGGACATGTACAACCATGGCTCGGCGGCCTTGTTTTTGCTTTTTGTTCGGTCCAATTCCCCGTACCTTGACGACCGCAATCACCAAAAATAGCCTTCAACAGGCTCCTGCATCAAGCTTGTAGGCCTTTGCACCCGCGGCTCGATGTTTTCGTGTGGGCGCCGGTCGCGCCCACAGCAGTGTCGCGGCATTTCAGCATCACAGACGAGGTAACATGGTGACAGGTTCAAGTAAGGGGCATGCCGGCGCGCCTTCTGCCGAGCGGGCGCAGGCGCAGGTTCCCGGTGTTCGTGGAGCCGCCGAATTGGAGTTTCGCGATCTCGTACGCCGTATGCTCGAATTGGTGGGGGAAGATCCGAAACGGGACGGTTTGGCCCAAACGCCGGCTCGCGTGAGTGAAGCTATGCGCTGGCTCACCCGTGGCTACGGCATGTCCGTCGAAAAGATGATCGGCGACGCTATCTTCGAGGAACAACACGAAAGCATGGTGCTCGTACGTGATATCGAGGTCTATTCGTTATGCGAACATCACCTGCTTCCGTTTTATGGGAAGGCACATGTCGCTTACTACCCGGATGGACGCATTATTGGCCTATCAAAGATTCCGCGTATCGTCGAAGTCTTCGCTCGTAGACTGCAAGTTCAGGAGCGACTAACTGACCAGATTGCCGATGCCTTGATGGATGTTCTCCACCCTGCCGGTGTCGGTGTCGTTATCGAAGCGTACCATCTTTGTATGATGATGCGCGGGGTGGAAAAGCAGAACTCCAAAACCGTCACCAGCGCCCTGCGGGGGCTGTTTCGTGATGACGGCAAAGCCCGTGACGAGTTCCTGCGACTCGCCCATGGTGGGCGGTGGCAGGAGTGACCGTCCTCGACGGCAAAGTGGCGCTCATCACAGGAGCGAGCCGTGGGATAGGACAGGCAGTCGGCAACGCGCTTCACGAGGCTGGAGCGCACATCGTTCGCGTCGCGAGAAGTCTGACTCCGGGCTCCTCGGCGCGCCAAACGGACATCCGGTGTGATGTTCGTCAGGAAGAACAAGTGGCCGAGGCGGTCGAAAACATGCTCGCTGCTGTTGGTCCACCGGATATCGTCGTCAACTGCGCGGGCTCGTTTCTCCTGCAACATTTGCTCGATACCGCCACAGCTGACTTCCAGGAGCAACTTGCCGTCAATCTCGTGGGGTCGTTCCTAGTACTGCGAGCGGTAGTGCCACATGTTGCGGAAGTCGGGGGACACGTTGTGACCATCGGGAGCGTGGCGGATCACAAGACCTTTCCAGGAAACGCCGCATACGGCGCAAGTAAACACGGCCTCCGAGCGCTACACGAGGTGCTCAAGGTGGAGTTCGGCGACCGCATCCGAACGACGTTGATCTCTCCCGGGCCGACGGACACGAGTCTCTGGGACCCCATCGACCCCGACCACCGTGATGATTTGCTCAGTCGTCAGTCGATGCTTCATGCCGACGATGTGGCTGATGCTGTGCTATTCGCCGTCACGCGTCCACGGCGCGCAAGCATCGATTGGCTGCAAATCTCCCCTGCGCCCCACGCCTCATGAGACTTCTCGAGGTCCTCCGCGATCTGCGTGAAATCACGGCGACGCCCGGGCGCGGATGTACCCGAATGGCATACACACGGTTCGAGGACGACGCACACGATTATGTGTGGCAGCGAATGTGCGGA
This sequence comes from Gemmatimonadota bacterium, assembly GCA_039591275.1. Classification (GTDB taxonomy): domain Bacteria; phylum Gemmatimonadota; class Gemmatimonadetes; order Gemmatimonadales; family GWC2-71-9; genus JBDHDY01. Next base: position 10,581 of record JBDHDY010000003.1, read on the forward strand.
GTTGGGGGGCTGACGCGAGTGGAGGATGCCGCAGGTAACATGTTCATCGTCCCGAGCGTGACCGTCGGCGCTGAAGATAAAGAGGTGTTACTCGTCGGTAGTCATCTGGACACGGTTATCGAAGGAGGTTGGCTCGACGGCGCCCTCGGAGTTAGCACCGCAATGCATGTCGTCGAACAAATGGCCGGCCCGCAAGGGGCCGATCCACGCATCGGACTCGTCGTGTTCCGCGACGAAGAGGGCGTGCGGTTCAACTCCGGCTTGTTCGGTTCGCGGGTCGTTGCCGGCCTGTGCTCGGAGGCCGATCTGGATGCCTGCGATCGAGACGGAACGAGAGTTCGGGATGTTGTGCCCGATTGCCAGCGTTGTCTAGCGTATCAACCGCCCGTGCGGCCGGCCGGATTCCTCGAGTGCCACATAGAGCAGGGCATGCGTTTAGTCGAAGCGGGCGTCCGTATCGGTGTGGTCACAGGGATTGTCGGTATTCGCCGCTTCGAGCTGCGCGGCATCGGAGCGGCCAACCACGCGGGGACCACAGAGATGCACCGGCGCATCGATGCTTTGGTGCCGGTGGGGACCGTTATCGGCCGTTTGCCAGCGCTGGTGGAAGACCTGACACCTGCAGTGGTCACATGCGGCCGCCTGCGGGTGGAGCCTGGCGCACCCAACATCGTACCCAGCGTGGCCGCGGCCGTTATCGAGATGCGGGCCGAAGATAGGCAGACCATCGACGTCATCGAGCAGCGACTCAGGGCGCTGATAGAGGATCTGTCACCAGCGACCCCAGGCGGACGGCTGGCTCAGATCGAGCTTCGTTTCATTACCAACATCGATCCAACCTCTGTCGACGACGGTTTGGCGAATCGTCTCACCGCCGTGTTGCAGGAGAGCGGTTTCTCCTGCGCGCGCTTGGCATCGATGGCGGGCCACGACACGCAGCACATGGCGCAACGCTGTCCATCAGGCATGTTCTTCATTCCGAGCATTGGCGGGCTCAGTCACTGTCCGGAGGAGGACTCCGCGGACGACGACGTAACCCTCGCCGGCGACATCATGCTCGCATGGGCGCGTCGCTGTCTCACGTGAAGTACTGACGCTCTCCATCACAGTGCCATGTTCATCGAGCTGGCCGAGTATTTGCGATGCACGGGTGGTCACGACGAGATGCACTGTGTCGTGCTTCCAGAAGCAATGGTCGGTCGAACGGTTATCCGCGGCACTGTGGGCTGCCCTAGATGTGGACTCGAGTTTCCCATCGAAGAGGCGATCGTCAATTTTGCACCACCCGGCAGCCCTCTGGCCGATCTTCAAGCGCCTGACCGACTTCCCGTGGACGCGCACACCGTCGGGGCGTTGATCGGTCTCACAGGTCCCGGAGGCTATGCAGTATTTGTTGGATCCGCCGCGCGGCTGGCCACTGACCTGGCTACCGTTATCGGTGGAGTGCACTTCGTGGGAATCAACGCGCCAAGAGACGTCGAGCCCTCGAGCGCGTTGAGCCTTATTCGGACCCTCGATGGCATCCCGCTCCGCAGTGCCATGGCCAGGGCGGTCGTCGTAGGGGAAGAGTACGCGGTGGGCATATGGCTAGCGGAGAGTGTCAGGGTGCTGTTGGGTGGTCTGCGTCTGGTCGTGCTTGAAATGGGTGCGAACGTCGAAGGAGTTGAGGAATTGGCAGTAGGTGATGGGGTGTGGGTGGGAAGAAAGGGAGAAGGGAGAAGTTAAGAAGGGAGAAGGCCATTCCGCCCCGCTCGGGTGAGACGTGGCGGGACCCTCTGCTTCTCCCTTCTCCCTTCTCACTTCTCACTCTCGATACGCTGCGTCGATCAGATCTCTGTAATGCTCTTCTACGACCCGCCGTTTCACTTTCAAACTCGGGGTGAGCTCGCCACGTTCGATTGAAAAGTCCCGCTCGAGCAGTATGATCTTCTTGGGCATCTGATAGTTTGCCAGGTCGCGGAGATTACCCATGACCTCCCGCTCGATCTTGGCTACGACGTCAGGTGAACGGAGCAGCTGGCGCGGATCCTCGTGTGTAAGGTTGCGCTCCTTTGCCCACCCCTTCATGGATTCCGCATCAGGCACCACCAACATGAGGGGGAACTTGCGACGGTCAGCGATCAACACCGCGTTGTGTACAAACGCGCTCACCTTCACCCGGTTTTCGATGGGTTGCGGAGCGATGTTCTTGCCGCCGGCTGTGATGACTATGTCCTTCTTGCGGTCCGTAATCGTGAGGTAGCCGGCTGCGTCGAGTCCGCCAATGTCACCCGTGCGAAACCACCCGTCCTCCGTAACCGCCGCTCGGGTGGCGTCAGGCTTGTTGAAATAGCCATGCATGATGTTGGGCCCGCGTACCAGAATTTCCCCGTCATCGGCGATCTTGACTTCCACACCGTCGACTGGAGGGCCTACCGTCCCAAGCCGCGGCGCCTCGTACGGATTGACGGATACGATGGGTGACGTTTCCGTAAGCCCGTAACCTTCGAGGACCGGGAGCCCGGCAGCAAAGAAGAAGCGTGCGATATCTGGGGAAAGAGGTGCGCCCCCCGAAATGAAATAGCGAATGCGGCCGCCAACGACGGCCCGCAGCTTGCTGAGCACCATGCGGTCAGCGATTGAGCGCTTGAACGCCAACCCAAACGACACAGGTCTCTTGGCGAGCACCTGGTTCGCCCACCGGTCGCCGATCCTTCGTGCCCAGAAGAAAATGCGCCTCTTGAGGGCACCGCCGGCAAGAGCACGCTCCAAGGCGCCGGCGAACACCTTCTCGTAGATTCGTGGCACTGAAACGACGACGGTAGGCTGCACCTCCTTGAGATCAGCGAGGACGGTGTGAAAACCCTCTGCATAGTTGATCGTCGCGCCGGCGTGAAGCATGGTGTAGTATCCGGCCGTTCGTTCGAAGCTGTGCGACAATGGTAGAAAAGACAGACAGGAATCCCCATCACCCAGGGACAATCGCTGCAGTCCGGCGGTAACGTTGCTGGTCAGGTTGCCATGTGACAGCATCACTCCCTTGGGCTCACCGGTGGTTCCGGACGTGTATATCAGTGTTGCGAGCTCGTCAGGCTGGATTGCGAGCGCTTTGTTGCGGTACTCGCCATGACGGTGTTCAGCTGCCGCGCCCCGCTGAGCCACCGACTCGAGACTCAACGCGTCAGGAAGTGGGTCAGTGCTCAGGTTGATCGCGTGTTCGAGTTCCGGAAGCTGGCCCCGGCTCTCACTGACCTTGTTGTGTTGGATCCGATCCTCCACGAAGACCGCTCGTGCTTGTGAATCTCGGAGGATGTAGGCGGTCTGTGATTTCGTGAGCGTGGGGTAGACCGGGACATCAGCAGCACCGATCGTGAGACACGCGAGATCGGCAATGGCCCACTCTGGCCGATTCATGGAGAGTATCGCCACTCGGTCGCCCGCCGAGATTCCGAACTCTCGCAACCCGAGCGCTACGTCACGAACGCGACGGCTCAGCTCTCCGCATGTGATGGCACGCCAGGCTCCTCCGGATTTGTAGCGAAGTGCAGGATGGTCGGCACCGAACCGGTCGATGGCATTGAAGAACAGTTGTGGGAGCGTTTGGGGCGCAGCCACGAGGAATCGACCTCCGCCGAGTACTGGTTACGGATTCGTTTCGAAGACGACCACGAAACGGACCGGCGACCCCGCAGCCGATTGGCCCTGGTCCGTCATCACCACCACGTCCACAGTGACACTGTCGGGCGGCGTAGCGCCGACGATCTTGCGAACGACGGCGGTAGCGTTGCCACTAGCGTCGGTCGTCACCGTGAGACGATGTGGTTGATCGCCCGGCTCGGTGTCGGCCACGGTGAGGAATACGCCGTCCGCTACACCGGTAGAAGGATCAGGATCCACGATGTCGTACAAGACGTCTTTACCGGCAAGTGGCAGTTGCTCGCCTGGCGACGTAGAGAGATCGAACACCGCAACGGACAGACCTTCGGATTGCTCCACAGCTGCACCGACCGTGACTCGCTGCGGTCCGGCGGCGGAAATGCTGTCCGGAGCCGCCGTCACGTTGATTGTGATGGGATCGCCGAAGAGGTCGTCGTGCTGGGCACGCACGCGCCCCGAGCCCGGGTGCTGTCCAGTGACAAGGCCGGCGCTGTCGAGAGTGAACCCGAGTTGTCCGGAATCTACGTCGAGGACGACCCACACAATCGGAGCCTCTGGCACGACTTCACCGGCGGCGTCGAGGGCGCGGGCGGTGAGTCGCAGCGTGTCTCCTTCTTCTACGCTTCGCTGCAGCGATCCCTCGATCTCCAGCGCAATCACGCGGCTGAAATCCGCCGTTAGTTCTCCGCACCCGGCGGCCAAGACCGGGAGCAAGAGCACGCGGAAGAGTCGGCTCAGGTCCCCTCCGTGCCTTCTAAGCTGGCGAGGGTACGCTGGGCGTGTTCGATCCACTTTGCCGCCTCCGCACCTTGGGGCGGGTTGGTAAGAAATGCTCTCAGATGCTCGGCAGCGGTTTCGTTTTCCCCCCGCTGAATCAGCAAGAACGCCAGTCCGTAATGCGCGCCACCGGCCTTCTGGTCGATTTCCAGGGCCTTGCGATAGTACCGGATAGCATCGTCGTGCTGATTGGTCTTGGTGAAGGCGATCGCCATGTTCTGCAGGACCCGGAGATCGGTCGGGTGATCGCGGAGTGCGAGCCGGTAGGAAGTTAGGGCGGCGGTAAAATCTCCCTGACGCTCGAGCGCCAGAGCCTCGTTGAGATAGTCGAGCCGTTGTGGACTGAGCTCGGGGTTGGAGCGGCGTCTGAACCGTTTCCAAAAAGCCATATCCAGCGTCAAGATATCGCAAGCCGAACTCCTTAGCAACGCTTGTGTTACACAGCTTGTGCAGGACTGAGCCCGGAGATAGTATGCGGGCGGAAAGGATGGGAAGCCGTGTCCCCTGCTGGTCACCGTGACGTTCTCGAGGTCGATTGGCCCTTCTTTGGCGAACTCTGCCGCGGCCTCGCGCTCCGCATTGCGGGCAGCTACGACCCCGAGATCGTGGTCGGAGTAGCCAAGGCCGGTGTCATCCCCGGTGCCGTCGTTGCCTCGATCCTACAACGGGATTTTGCATCGATGGCCGTCACGCGGGAGCGCATCAAAGCGCGTCCCACGCTCGTCACGGCACCCCCACCAAGCGTGCGTGATCGGAGGATCTTGGTGGTCGACGAGACATGCAACTCGGGAGACACTTTGAAGCTGGCGCTCAACGTCCTACGCCAGCATCAACCTGCGGAAGTCAAAAGCGCTGTGTCCTTCAAGACGGGGGACTATTCGCCGGATTTCTATGCGCTGGCGACGAAAAGCGAGATCATTCTGCCGTGGGATCGAGAGGTGATCGCGGATGGTGAGCTGGTGGTCAGACCTGAATATCTCCCTTACTTGAGCGGCTAACGAACGCACGCAGCTACGATTGGTCGGCGGATAATACCTCTTCGTAGCTGGTGCCCGTGCTCATGGCCTCGAAGGCCAGCTGCAGCGTTTCAGGTGCTCCGGCCAGGAATCGACAGCGGGCATCACCTCGCGTTCGGCACTCGACTTCCATGACTGCCACTTCACTTTCAGCCAACCGTTCGAGAAACGCCGAGAACAAGCCGGTAGTCAGGTGACAGGAGGGGTATTGGGCGCCGCCTGTGTGTGAAGATTCGGCCCAAGCAGGTGAGTCGATGGCGATGGCGGCTGAGCCGAGACGAGTCACCGTGACTTCCCCCCAACCCAGCTCCACGAAGAACCCCGACAACAACTCCCCCAGGGCCTCGGAATCGAGGTCGGCCGGATCGGCGACCCCAGCCGCCTTTTCGAGCCACTCACCGAACGCCCGGTAGATGTCCCCTCCGCAGGAGAACCCGGCTTCCAGCAAAGGCTGAGCGGCTTGCCCACCAAGCAGTTTTTCGAGAGAGCTGCGGAGGGTGTGCAGGGTTTCCGGTCCGAGGCGGACCAGGACCGTCTCCTGGGCGGTCGGGGTCATGTGCGCAAAGCGTCGTCGGTCACGGATGGAGGCAACTTAGGCGTGAGATGTGATTCGGCGCAAGAGCCCCGCTTCATCGATGGTATCGACACCCATGTCCCGGGCCCGATTGAGCTTGCTCCCCGGTGACTCGCCCACCACCACTGCCGTGGTCTTCTTGGAGACCGACGATGTGACGTGGCCTCCCGCCCCCTCGATGAGTTCCTTGGCCCGATCGCGGGAGAGGGTGGGGAGGGTCCCTGTGATGACGAACGTCTGACCGGCCAAGGGCTTGGCGCCGCCGCCTTCCGGCTCTGTGAACGTGAGCCCGTGCTGTCGGAGTCGCTCGATGAGCCCGCTATTCTCGGGCTCGCCGAAGAAGTGCACGACGGCATCGGCGATGATCGGCCCCACACCCTCGGTTGCTGCGACCTCCTCGACCGTGGCCTTCATGAGTGTGTCCATCGAGCCAAACTTGGCCGCCAATAGTCTCGCCACGGTGGCACCCACATGACTAATGCCCAAGGCGAACAGGAGTGAAGAAAGAGGGCGCGTCTTGGATGCCTCGATCGCCTCGATGAGCTGTGTGGCGGCCTTCGTGGCGAATCCCTCGAGGGCCTCCAACTGAGCCTGACTGAGCTCGTAAATGTCCGCCACATCGAGGACGAGCTTGGTGTCCCGCAATTGGGTGACGCGCTGTCCGCCCAATCCTCGGATGTCCATCGCGCCTCGAGAGGCGAAGTGGATGACGGCTTCCAGCATTCGACCCGGGCACGTCACATTTGGGCAGTAATACATCACTTCGTCAGCGGGATGTTCGACGGCCGCCCCACACACAGGGCAGCGGTCGGGCGTCACGAACTGGCGTTCTTGGCCGGTCCGGCGGTCGCGAACGGGGCCGAGCACCTGGGGAATGACTTCCCCGGCCCGTGTCACCTCTACCTCGTCGCCGATGCGGATGTCCTTGGCTTCCACCAGATCGAAGTTGTGGAGGGTTGCGGTCGACACCGTCACCCCACCGACTTCCACGGGCTCTAGAACGGCGTACGGGTTCAACGCCCCGGTCCGGCCTACGTTCACCCTGATCTCGTGCAGCTTGGTGACGGCAACTTCCGGGGCGAACTTGCGGGCGATGGCCCACCGAGGCTCACGGCCTCCGACCACTCCGAGTTCAGGATGCAGATCAAGCCGGTCTACTTTGACCACCACGCCGTCCGCCTCGAAGTCCAATGACGGCAGTAGCGGCTCGAGCTGGGCAATCGCAGTGACCGCCTCGGTGAGCGAATTCACGTGGTGATGATGGGGTGCCACCCGAAACCCCCACGACTCGAGGACGTCGAGCACTTCGTGCTGGGCTCGAGCGGCGAACGGCTCCGTTGTCTCGACGTGGAACGGGAAAAACCTCAATCCGCGCTGGCGAGTGATCGACGGATCTAGCTGTCTCAAGCTCCCGGCCGCGGCATTGCGGGGGTTTGCAAATGGTTGTTCGCCGGCCTGCACTCGCTGTTGGTTCAAGGCGGCAAAATTACTGAGTGGGAAGTACACCTCTCCACGAATCTCCATGGATCGCGGCCACTCCTCTCCTCGGAGCTTCAGAGGGACGTCCGGGATCGTGCGGATGTTCGGAGTGATCTGCTCCCCGATGGTTCCGTTGCCGCGGGTGGTGGCGATGGATAGCACACCGTCCTCGTAGGTCAGGCTGACGGCGGCCCCATCGATCTTGAATTCCAGGGAATAGCCCCCGGACACGACTTCGGGGACGATTTTGGCAATGCGGGTCTCCCACGCAAGTAGTTCGTCGTCGTCGAAAGCATTGCCGAGTGAAAGCATCGGGACGCGATGACGGTGCTTGGTCAGGCTCGACACCGGCTCGGCACCGATGCGCTGCGTGGGCGAATCGGCGACCCGAAGCGTTGGATATCGCTCCTCGATATTCTGGAGCTCACGGAAGAGACGGTCGTATTCCGCGTCGGCCATGACGGGAGAGTCCAACACGTAGTAAGCGTGGCCGGCGCTTGTGAGAACCCTGCGGAGCTCGGCTGCACGGTGCTCGGTGTCGGGCGTCGGCCCACCTCGTGCCGGTCCCTTAGTAGGCTCGTTCAGCGCCCCTTACCCTCCTCCCGAATTACGGTTCTGGCGACGTCCGCCAGGCGATCGAGCTCTCTTCCCGCTGTGTCGGAAAGCAGGTCATCGTGCCACGCGTCGCTGTCTGCTGCGTAGGAATCGAGGAGTCGTTTGAGGAATCCCACGAGCGCAACCCGCTCGAGGTTGGCACGCCTGGCCCGCTCACTGCTGTCGGCCTGTCGCTCCACTAGTTGTTGATAACGGTACGCGTTGCGCAACACTCTTGCCGTTAGAGTGCCGATGACCTGACAGAAGCTGAGGTCGGCGTCGGTGAAGGTCGATCCGTCACGAAAGGTGCGCAGGAAGATCGCACCGATGACGACGCTACGCCAGGCGATGGGGACAACAGTGATTGTCTTGGCTCCACGCTGTTCCATGATGTCGTGCACGTGTTTCATGGCCGGGTCAGACTGCGCGTCCGCAATGAACACTGTCTGGCCGGATTGCAGCGCCCGCTTCAACTCCGGATACCTCCGCAGGTCGACCACATAATTGCGAATCGCCGGATCCTCATACGAAGCTACGAGACGCGCGGTCAGGCCTCGTCGTTCCGCAAGGAAGATTGAACAGCGATCGAGACCGTAGAGGGTGCCGAGCTTCTTGGTGACCGTTTGCAGGATGTCCACGAAGTTCAGCGACCCCGAGATCTCCTCGAGGATCTCGATGACAGTGATTAGATGTTGCCGTTCGCGCTCGAGTTCAGCTATCCGTTCTTTCAAGCGCTCCGGATCCATCTCAGCGGCGGGCGAGATCTCGGCCATGAGGGCTCCAAACTACGGTTCGATGGTGTGAATTTTGGCGGGCTCGACGGACGGCAGTCAAGGCGCTAGAATCCAGATCTCCGTGTACTTCAATCAGAGAGGACTGACATCGTGTTTCGACTTGTTGCGCTGCTGATCTGTGTCGCAGGAACGGCCGTTGCACAAACGCTGCCGGCAGTCCCCGAGATCGTACCGGCCCTCCCGGGAGCCGGAAGAACGATCGACCGCGATGCGACCCGTGCCCGGCGCGACCGCCTGCTCCAACGGATTGGACAGGGCGTGGTGATAGTGCGGGCGTCCACGCAGCGGGATTTGGAAGACCTCGTTCTTCAGGACAACGACTTTCGCCAAAACGACTACTTCTTCTACCTGACCGGACTGGAGTCGCCCGACGCGTGGTTGATCATGACGGCCCGGCCGGGTACCGTCGGCGAGACGCATCTGTTGTTGCCGGAGCGCAATCCGCGGGCCGAGCGATGGACCGGTCCCAAGCTCGGGCCGGGCGAAGGAGCCACACGCCTGACCGGCATCTCCAATGTGTATGCAGCCGAGGAACTGGATGCGGTTCTCGCGACCGCTAGCCGCGCTGCTCCGGGGCCGGTGTACGTACTGCTCGATGCCAGGGCGTTGCTTGACCCACGCATCGAGGATTGGCTAGGTAGTCATCGAGATATTCGCAATGTTCGGCCGATCATCGACAGCCTACGGGTCGTCAAGGACGCAGACGAGTTGGATCGTCTGCGTCGGGCGATCGATATCACGGTCGAGGCGCAGAAGGCAGCCATGCGAGCTGCAGAGCCAGGTAATTACGAGTACCAACTCGAAGCCGTAATCGAGTACACCTTTCGCTATCTGGGCGCCGACCGTGTGGGTTTTCCCTCGATCGTCGGCAGTGGTCCCAATAGCACGATCCTTCACTACGATGTCAACCGGAGGCGGATCGAAGCGGGCGATCTGGTGGTCATGGACATCGGTGCGGAATACGGTCAGTACACGGCAGACGTGACTCGGACGATTCCGGTGGGTGGGAGGTTCACCGAACGTCAGAAGGCTATATATAATCTGGTGTATGGAGCCCAACAGGCGGCGATCGATGCCGTACAACCGGGCGTGACGATTGGTGAACTCAGTCAGATTGCGCGGCGTTACATCGACGAGCACAGTGGTGATCTGTGTGGTGCCAGCTCATGCAATCGATATTTCATTCACGGCCTCTCGCATTGGCTGGGCATGCGCGTACACGACGTTGGGGATTACCGCATGCCCCTTGAGCCCGGGATGGTGCTCACCATCGAACCGGGTATTTACATTCCGGAAGAGGACCTTGGCGTCAGGATCGAAGACGATGTACTGGTCACCGACACGGGTAGCGAGATATTGTCGGCTGGGGCGCCCAGGACGGCGGAAGACGTGGAGGAGTTGATGAGGGAGCGGCCGCATACCGACTGAGTGGAACCGGGAGGAATCATGGCACGGGATGACGACTACGATAACGACGACGAGCTGCTGGACGACGAAGACCTGACCGAAGATGATCTCGAGGACGAAGTCGAGGAGATTATCGAAGGCGAGGGCGTCGGCGGCATTGCCGGATTCGCAGCCGGACTCGTCATCGGCGCGTTCATCGGCGCAGGCGCAGCACTCCTCGCTGCACCAGAGCGCGGCGCGGTGACACGCCGCCGCATCAAACGACGATTCCGTGACATGCAACAGGATGCGCGGGATCAAGTGGACGATTGGCGGGGTGAAGTCGGTGGGGAGTTGGGGCGACGGCGCAAGGGGCTCCGGCGGCGAATCAAGCGGTAGGTGCTAGCTATTAGCTGTTAGCTAACTAGTTATTAGCTATTAGTTATTAGCTATTAGCCCTAACGTCTCGACTTCAAAGTCGCGATGCAGAGAGGGTTGCCTTAAGAGCGCCGATTTTCACCGCGTACTCTGTATGGCCCATTCCGCCTGGAGACAGCCAGGTCCTGATAGTCAGTATCTCAGAGCTAACAACTAACAGCTAATAACTAACTACCTACCTGGGTGCGCCGGGGCCCCAATCCTGTAGCTCGTCGTCCGCGTCGTCCGGCGAAGTGAACGCGTTCAGATCCCGGACCTCCTCTTCGGCCGCCTCGAGTTGTCCGCGGTCCTCAACCTCCAGCTCACGCCCGCGCATCTTGCGGGGCGCCTGCAGCAGCCACGCCACGGCCGCGAGGAATCCGGCGACAATCAGGGCAAGAGCGAGAGCATTCACGATCGGGTGGAACTCGTAAAGGTACCGTCCGTGGCTCGGTTACTCAGCGGGCTCACTCCGGTGGGCGATCGTGCAAGATCGTGCAATGACTCAGGATGAGATGTCGAGAGATGCTCCCTTGCTCCGTGTTGGGCGCGACGGCGTGGAGCACCGCTGGCGCCGGGGATGGCGCAAGGGGCGGAAGGCGCGGGATGCAGCGCCGCGGCGTCCCCGAGCCCGCATTTGTCTCCGACCGTGCCTTGGCGCTCTCTGGCGGCGTGCAAGGCGGTGAACGCCGAGTTGGTGACGTTCACTCTGTCTCGATCACAAATCCGTTAGCGGGTCGTCCGCCCGCACCAGCACGAGGATGGCCGCCTGCGGGATGACGAGATACTGCTTTCCCTCGAAGGTGATTTCGACCGACGCCTTGCGGAAGAATAGGGCAAAATCACCGACCTCCGCCTGCATGGGTACGTATCGCGTCTCTTGCTTGGACATCTGCCAAGGCTCTTCGTCCAGAGCCGTGGGTTCGGCAAGTGGCGTTCCCGGACCGGTTGCAATAATGCGTCCACCTTGCACGGCTTGGTGGTCGACGGCGGTGGGAGGAAGATAGAGCCCTACCTTCGTGCGTTCTTCGCCTTCTTGAGGTTCAACGAGCACTCGGTCGCCGACGACGACGAGCCGTTTCAGTGGATCTCCCATATCATGGAATGTGATTGAGCTAGGACCCCCGCGCCAGGGGGCGCAGGCCGCCAGTACATCGTCTGACGCGAAATGCACCATTGACCCCTTTTTCACGTTGCGCGAACTTGAGCGGAGACCCGCCTCCCGGGAGTTCCACCATGGGGACGTTCAAGGCTCTTTTTGGTCGCAAGAGCACGCCAGACGACACCGTAGAGGAACTCAAAGTCCTTCTCTCCAAGTTGGAGGAGGACAAGGCAGGCCTCGAGTCGTTGGTGAGCAGTGCCACCGAGGCCAGTGCCGCTCTCCGCAGCCAGGTTGAATCCCTGAGTCAACCCGACAACCCAATCGTGGATCTTCGCAACCAAGCCGATGTCATCCGTGGGGAATTCGCCGGCTACACAAGCGACATCGCCGCGGCCAGAAAGGACCTGGGCGCGCTGCGGCAAGCACAAGAAGACGTCCTCTCACGGTTCGGTGAGGCGCGGAAGCAGCTTACGGGCCTCAAGGACGAGATTGACGGTGCAGCAGGCCGTGTGGCGAAACTAGAGAATTCCCTGGAGATGCTAAGTGCGGCTGAAGAGACTGCGGCTCGCACGGAACAACACATCAAGGCACTCAATGCGTTGTCGGATTATGTGACCCAAAAGGTGGCGGCCCTCGAGAAGCAGCGGGAAGTCGTCGACCGGGCGGCAGCGCAGGGCGCCAGACTTCACGAACTGGTATGGGAACTCGATGCGCGGCTCAAGAAACAACAGGAGGAGAGTCGCGCGTTAAGAAGAGCCCAGGCCAGTGTGGAAGAGCTCAAGACCCTTCACAAAGACGTGGAGAAACGAACGGCGGAAGTGCGAGCGACGCACGATGGCGTACGCAAGGACACCGAGGCCATCCAAACTGGCCTTGTAGAACTGCGGGAAGAAATCCGCCACGGCATGCAGCGGTTTGAACTCGACAAGGGTGGGTTGGAGGCGGTGAGTCAACGGATCGGCGACCTCCGCTCCCTGCTGGTAGAGGCCGAAAACCGTTTCCAAGCGCTCGAGCAATCGACCCAGCAGATAGCGGATGCCCGCGCCCAGGCCGACAATCTCTCGGTCCGCCTTACGGCCGTGACCGGCGAGGTAGCAGCCGTCGAGGAACAGTTGGAGCGGGACCCGGCGGTTCGTCAAACCGTCGATCGGGGGCAGCAATCGGCTGACGAGCTTGCGGCAGCGGAAGAGCACTCCGCCAAGGTTTCGCAGATTGCGGAGCAGCTCGAAAGCCGAGCCGGACACCTCCGCTTCGCTGACAAAAGGATGACGCGGTTTGAGGAGAAGCTCGCAGAATTGGAGCGGTTGGAGCAGGAGGTCCTCCGCTCGATTGAGGCGCTGGGTGCCCGTCAGGCGAGCGTGAATTCGGTGCGCAAGGATCTCAAGAAACTCTTTGACGTGGCGGAGCAGACGCGCGAGGGTGTTCGCTCGATCACGGCGGCGAGAGACGAGGTGCAGGCAGCCCGCGCAAAGACGGAGGAGGTCCTGGCGGCTGCCAAGGGTGTGATGGCCATCGGGGAGTTGATCGAGGAGCGCGAGCAGCAGTTACATGCGGCAGAGGCACGCCTCGCACGCGCCGAGGGTGTACTCATGGATACCCAGGCGAGCTTGGAGACGCTGCGCAGTCAGAAAGCGCTCATCGACCATGTTGTTGAGAAAGCCGGTAAGCTCGAGTTCCAGGCGAAAGAAGCGGAAGCCATGATCGCCTCCCTGCGCGAGGAACGCGAGCTTGCGGCGAAGATACATGAGGCCGTCGTGGAATTGCGCAACGAGGGCGGGAAGAAAGCGGGGTAGTCCGCCCCGCCCCCCACCCGACCGGGGTTTAGGGTGTAGGGGTTGGGGTGTAGGGTATGGAACTGCAATGTTGCCAACCTCCCACCATGGCAACTCCTACACCCCACACCCTGCACCCTACACCCTACACCCTATTCCCTACTCCCTCTTTCATCCGACACCGACGCCACGTCACGCTTCGACATGAACCGTTCGAACCAGCTCCGCAGATAGAGCTGTGTGCGCATGAAGTTGGACGGCTTTCTCGTGGTTCCGTGCCACTCATCGTTGAAACGGATCATGGCGGTCGGCACCTTGAGCAGCCGCAGGGCTTGATAGAATTCCTCAGTCTGCGGCATCGGCGTCCGAAGGTCCTTCACACCTGTCATCAACATGGTAGGAGTTGTCACGTTATCCACGTACATGAGCGAGGAACGCCGCAGGTGCTCGCTGGGATCCTCCCATGGCAGCTTGGCGAAATTGCGATACCACGAAGCCCCATCGGTTGTACCGACAAAGGAAAGCCAATTTGTCACGGGGCAATTGGCAGAGGCGGCGGCGAATCGGTCGGTGTGGCCTACGATCCACGACGTGAGAACACCGCCTCCGCTACATCCGTACACGAAGAGGTTGTCTGCGTCGACGTAGCCTCGGTTGATGACGGTGTCGACGCCCGCCATTAAGTCGTCGAAGTCCTTACCCGGATATGCGTTCTTGATGGCATTTCCAAAGGCGCTTCCGTAACCCGAGCTTCCCCGAGGATTGGTGTAGAGCACCACGTAGCCGTTGGCAGCGTGGTTCTGCCACCCGAAGTTGAACCCTACCCCATACATGCCGTGCGGGCCGCCGTGAATTGTGAGAATGAGCGGGTATTGCTTGGCAGCATCGAAATCCGGGGGCTTGATGATCCAGCCCTGAATGCGAAACCCGTCGACCGAGCTGTACCAAATCTGCTCCACCTCACCCAGACGGCGACTCGCCAATATGTCACCATTGATGTCGGTGAGTTTGCTGATTTCCGGTCGTCGCATGTTGAAAGTGACCACATCTCCCGGTTCATGAGGGCTGGTCAGCGTCCCAACAGCCTGGAGGTTATCCGTCATGCCGGAGAGTTGGAGGCGGTGGTTGCCGTCAGTTACTTGACGAACTTCTCCCCGCAACGAGGCGAAATACACATTGGTGGTGCCTTCATTGTCAGCGTAGAAATACAGGCCGCTGTTGTCAGGAGCCCACACAAGACTTCGAGGACGCCGATCGAGGTCGCCTGAAATCTCTCGCGGATTGGATCCGTCGAGCTGCATCACGTAAATCTTGCTTGCCCTGAACGTGTCGTCCGTCCAATCGTAACCAGTGTAGGCCACCATCTCTCCATCGGGCGACACTACCGGCCCGCCGTCCGGACCGTAACGGGTCGTGAGTTGTCTGATACTCGTACGCGTCACGTCAACGGCATACACCTCAGATTCACGCCATTGGTGCTCGGCGTCCTCCGTGCGAAGGCTCGAGAAGAGGATCTCCCCACCGTCGGGAGTCCAAGATGGGCTGCTGTGATTCCACGACCCATCGGTGAGGCGGCGTGCCGTCCCGCCCGATGCCGGCACGACAAAGACGTGGCGATACCCGTCGTCCGTAAATCCGAGGCGGTCACGGCGGTAAGACAATCGGCTGACGATCTTGGGATCCGGCGTCCACGTCGCCCCCTGCGGGCGGGAGGGCAGCGAGATCTTCCATGTCTCGTCGTCCGGTACCGACATCAAGAACGCCAGGTGCTCGCCATCTGGTGACCAACGGATGTCACTTGGTGATTCCTCGACATGAGTGATCTGGGTTGTTGCACCCTCAGCATCCATCCAGCGAACGAAGATCTGGGTACCCCGCGGGTCTCCCTCGCGCACAAACGCAATTCGGGAACCGTCGGGAGACCAGCGTGCCGAAGATCCGTCGGTGAGATAGCGGTTACGCTCCCCATCGGCATTCATGATCCAAAGGGAGGACTTCCATTGGTCGTTGATCTTATCGACCCAACGGCGGATGTATACGATCTGGCTACCGTCTGGAGAGATTTGCGGGTCGCTGACCCTCTCCCACTCCAGGTAGAGATCGAGAGTAAGGAGGTCGTTGTGCTGCTGTGCCGGTCCCGGCTGCGGCAGCACGCAGAGCATCACGGCGGCGAGAGCCGTCAAAGATATGCCACTCATGGGAGGCCTCTCCCGGTGTGAAGTTCTTTCCCTATCGTCGAAGGAAGTTGTGGCCGGTAACCCGGGTGGGGAAGCCTGGATGACGGCGTCGGCTCACCGGATGGCGTGGAGTGGGGTATTCCCGCCTCCTTGACCGATGGACTCATTCCTTCCAACCTATCTCGTCTCCCTGCTCAGGCTGGTGTTTAAATGGATGTAGCTCAGTTTGGTTTATCGCGCGCCGTACGGGTCTCGCTGTTCGTGGCTGGCCTGGTGGCCTTGGGTGGTTGTGTGATGGAACAGGACCCGATTGACCGGCTGTTCCGGACCCCGACCGCGTGGATCGATCTGACCTATCCCTTTAGTGACAGCACGATCTACTGGCCCACCGCTGAGCCATTCGTGCTGGAGACGGTCACGGCGGGGATGACCGAGGGCGGGTATTATTACGCCGCATACAATTTCTCGGCCGCAGAGCATGGTGGCACGCATCTAGACGCGCCCGTCCACTTTGCAGCCAACGGAACGCCCGCGGATGAGATTCCCCTGAGCCGGCTCATCGGACCCGCTGTGGTGGTGGACGTGGCAGGCAAGGTGGCTGACAATCCCGACTACCTGGTCAGCGTGGAGGACCTGAGCGCATTCGAGGCCTCGTTTGGAGAGATTCCCAATGGAGCGATCGTCCTGCTCCGGACGGGATGGGGAGAGCATTGGCCGAACCGGGAACGCTACCTGGGGACCGCCGTGACGGGCCCAGACGCTGTACCTCAACTCCACTTTCCGGGGCTCGATCCGGGCGCCGCCCGGTGGCTCGTCGCGGAGCGGAGCATCAGCGCCGTCGGGATCGACACTCCCAGCATCGACCGCGGTCAATCGATCGATTTCAGCAGTCACCGAATCCTATACGAGGCCAACATCCCGGGATTCGAGAATGTGGCCAATCTGGAGACCATGCCGGAGACGGACGGCTACGTGGTAGCCCTGCCGATGAAGATCGAAGGAGGAAGTGGAGGACCACTGCGGATCGTGGGCGTCGTGCCGCAGTAGCCCAGTTCCTCCCCCATCCGCCGGGCGGTCCGGCGGTCCCCCTCCCCAGCCCGCCCCATCCGGCGGTCAGGCGGGCCGTTGCCTCACCTCTCCACCACGCCGGGCGGGTCGGCGGGTAGCCTTGATGGGCGATTGTAGATTGGCGATTGCAGATCTGCAATCTGCAATCATCACTGCCCCTCCTGCCCCTTCTACTCTGCCACACCTCTCACTTCTTCACTTCTTACTCCCAAGCCCGAAGCCCCAAGCCCCACTGCCCTCTATTCAGCCATCTCCCTGATCACAGCCAGCGGTGGTTTGCGCACCACTTCCCGACTGTTCACCAATCCGATCACGACCGTGAGCACAACAACGCCGAGCCAGAGGGCGATGAGCGGAGGTGCGGGCACGCGGAAGCTCAGCTCGAACATGAACGTCACGAGAGCCCATCCCGCCACGCCGGCCAGCAGGATGCCCGTGAGTCCGGACAATGTGCCGAGCGCTGCGTATTCGGTGAGGAGGATGTGGCGGATCTGCTTGGTGTTTGCGCCCAGTGTCTTGAGCAACACGCTTTCGCGCATGCGCTGGTAACGCGAGGTTGCGATGGCCCCGACCAGCACTATGATCCCGCTCGCTATGCTGAACAGTGCCATGAATCTGATGGCTAGTGCGACCTTGCTAACCACCGAGTCCAATGCTTCCTGCACGAGCGCAAGATCGATAGCGGAAACGTTGGGGAACGACCGCACGAGATCTCGCTGTACCTCCGCCCGCGTCGTTGGGTCATCGACCCTGGCCAAGGACACCAGCATTTGGGGGGCATTTTCCAGGACCCCGGCCTCGAACACCACAAAGAAGTTCGTTTCGAAGCGGGCCCAGTTGACGGTGCGGATGCTCGCGATTTGCGTCTCGATGGACACACCCTGGACGTCCCAGGTGATGCGATCACCGATACCGACGTGGAGATCCCGTGCGATGTCCTGCTCAATGGAAATGCGGGGCAAGCCGTCTCCGCGGGGGTTACCCTCATCCCACCATGCTCCCGCCACGAGTTCCTCGGAGGTCACGAGGGTGTCGCGATAAGTGTGCCGATAGTCGCGCCTGAGTGCCCAGCGTGGCATTCGCGGGCCCACGGTGTCGGCGAGGAGCTCCGCAACTGTACGCTCGTTTAGGTGACTGATCCGCGCGGGCACTATTGGTGTCAGCTGAAGCAGCGGTGCATCGTATGTTTCAAAGAGTTCGGTGATGCCGTCACGCTGGTCGGTTTGGATGTCGAACGCCACGAAGTTGGGCCGATTCGGGCCAGCTTCCATGGTGAGTCGGTCGATGAGGTTGCGCTGCACGATGTAGATCGTCGCCACGAGAAAAACGCCGAAGCCGAGCGCGATCGTGACGGCAACCGTCTGATTGTGGGGCCTGAAGAGGTTGGCCACTCCTTGTCGCACGACATAACGCGCGCTCTTCGGGAAATACCGGCGCGTGGATCGAATCAGGAGCAGTGCCGTCAGCCAAAGCAACAACGCGGTCACGGCGATGGCCCCGGCAAAATAGAAACCCATGCCGAACATCGGAGCCTGCGACACGCTGAGTGCAATGACGCTCGCCCCCAGGGCGCCGCTCACCAACCATCTCCAGAGGTTGCGCTTTGCTGCGATCTGCTCGAACTCGCGCCGGAGAGCGCGCAGCGGCGTGATGTCTCTAATGCCGAGTAGCGGCAGCAGTGCAAAGACACAGGCGACCCAGATGCCTATGAGCAGTCCGGCTACTACCACGATCCAGTTCACTGAGATCGTGACGTCGATGGGGAGGAAGTCGCCAAGAACGCTTGGGAGGGTCTTCTGCACGAGGAGACCGACCACAACACCCGCGGCAGCTCCTGCAAGGCCCAGGGCTGCCGCCTGCACGAGGTACGCGGTGAATACGGTCGCTTGTGTGGCGCCCAGGCATCGAAGCACGGCCACCGTCTCCAGCTTTTCCTTGATAAAGACGTGCACGGCACTCGCAACTCCCACACCGCCGAGCAACAGCGCGGTGAGCCCGACCAACCCGAGGAAACGGGTCATGTTGCCAAGCATCCGCGTCATGTCCTCCACCTGCTCGGCCACGGTGTCGTAACCCACCCCGTTGTCCCGGAAGAACTGGTTGTAGCGATTCAGGAAGTTCTGCAACGTCGGGTTGTCTTCGATCTTGAGGTACGCCTGGTAGCGGGCAATGCTCCCGAACCGAAGCAGTCGCGTTTCCTGCAGGTACGTGGCTGGGATGAACACTCGCGGCCCGATCGCGCTCCGAAAACTGATCTCGCCCGCCGAGGCTGTGATGACGCCAGCGATCTCGAATTGTGACTCCCCAATGAGCAAAGTGTCCCCGACGGTCACGTCGAGT
>JBDHDY010000004.1:0-23956 GCA_039591275.1 Gemmatimonadota bacterium
TCTCCGGCTCGGACCTCCTTGACCTCTTCACGTTTGTTCGCGTGCATCTGCAATAGTCGCCCAATCCGCTCCTTGCGATCCTTGGTCGAGTTGTAGACGTAAGCCCCTGCATTGAGGACGCCTGAATACACCCGGAAAAAGGTGAGCTTACCCACGTACGGATCGGTCGCAATCTTGAACGCCAACGCGCTGAACGGCTCGTCGTCTGATGCAGCCCGCTGGATAAACGTTTCGTCATGGTGCGGCAAGTGGCCCTGGACTGCCGGGATGTCGATCGGGCTCGGCAGATAATCCACGATTCCGTCGAGCAACCGCTGTATGCCTTTATTCTTGAACGCAGCACCACAAAACACCGGAACCATCCCACCGGCGAGGGTCGCTTTGCGGACGGCAAGCCGAATCTCGCCTTCAGTGAGTTCCTCCCCCTCCAAGTATTTTGCCAGGAGCACCTCATCATGCTCCACGGTGGCCTCAATGAGGTCATGCCGCAGCTGCGCTGTCCGCTCCGCAAACGCCTCCGGCACGGGCCCCTCGACCCACTTGACGCCAAGCGAATCCTCGTCGTAGACAACTTCGACCTGGCGCACGACATCGATGAGGCCGGTAAAGAGCTCACCGGATCCGAGGGGGTACTGTACCGGATGCGCTTTCGCCCCAAGTCGTTCCCGCACCATCGACATGCACCGGTCGAAGTCCGCACCCACTCGGTCCATCTTGTTCACCAAGACGATGCGGGGTACACCATACCGGTCCGCCTGCCGCCAGACGGTTTCCGTCTGCGGTTCCACACCGCCTACGGCGTCCAAAATCGCAACGGCGCCGTCGAGTACGCGAAGAGACCGCTCAACCTCGACGGTGAAGTCTACGTGCCCGGGCGTATCGATGATGTTGATCTGATGCCGTTCACCGAACCGATTCCACTCACAGAACGTCGCGGCGGAGGTGATGGTGATGCCACGCTCCTGCTCCTGCTCCATCCAATCCATCGTGGCGGTCCCATCGTGGACCTCGCCGATCTTGTACGTCCGTCCGGCGTAATAGAGGATGCGCTCGGTCGTGGTCGTCTTACCGGCATCAATGTGCGCCATGATCCCGATGTTACGGATCTTCTCGAGCGCAAACGTTCGTGTCGATGTCACCATCTAGTTGCCCGTTCTCGTTCTCTCCGGCACCGACGCCGGTCAGTGAAAAAACGGGGCGACCATCATCCGTAAGCCGGACAGGTCTCGCTCCGCGCTCGTCCGGGGTTGCCCCCTGCGACGTGGGATCCCTTGAAGCAGGGCCCCGAGGTTGTCGGTTTAGAGGTTGTTGCCTACCACCGGTAATGGGCGAAGGCCCGATTAGCCTCGGCCATCCGGTGCGTGTCTTCCTTCTTCTTGATCGAGCTGCCCTCGCCCTTCGATGCGAGAACCAGCTCGGCTGCGAGGCGCTCTGCCATTGTCTTCTCGCTGCGCGCCCGCGAATGCTGCAGGATCCAACGCGTGGCCAACGCCGTCCGTCGATCCGGCCGCACCTCGATCGGGACCTGATAGGTCGCCCCACCGACGCGGCGACTCTTCACCTCAACCATGGGCTTCACATTGTTCAAGGCCTGCTTGAACACATTGACCCCGGGCTGCCCCGTGCGCTGCTCAATCACATCCATGGCATCGTAGAAAATCCCCTCAGCCACGGATTTCTTCCCCGTCAACATCAGGTTGTTCACAAACTTCGACACGGTCTGGCTATCGTACCGAGGATCCGCAGGAACCTGCCGCCTTACGGCTCGCTGACGCCGGCTCACTTGGGCCTCTTCGCGCCGTACTTGGACCTACTCTGCTTCCGGTCCGCCACACCCGCCGCATCCAGCGTCCCGCGGATGATGTGATAGCGAACCCCTGGAAGATCCTTCACCCGTCCCCCCCGAATCAGGACGATGCTGTGCTCCTGCAGATTGTGCCCCTCGCCCGGGATGTAGCTCGTCACCTCAAATCCCGTCGTAAGCCGAACCCGCGCCACCTTCCGCAAGGCTGAGTTCGGCTTCTTGGGGGTCGTCGTATACACCCGCGTGCACACCCCGCGCTTCTGCGGACTCCCCTTAAGAGCCGGAGCCTTGTCCTTCTTCGGAATGGCCTTCCGCCCTTGGCGCACGAGTTGATTGATGGTTGGCATAGTCCCCAATCCGAGCGATCCCAGCAGCCGATACGCCGATAAGCGTATCGGTCACAGCCTGTTGAATGTAGAAACGCAGGCTCACAGGGTCAAGGGAACAGCCTGTCCTAACGGCTCCAGCCCCACCCCATCCCCCTCGGAAGACGCCTGCCACACGGGGCTGTCAGAACGAGACCTCGGCCATCATATTCAGCTAGCGACGAGCCGCCTGAAGGAGAATTCGAACCCGTGCCGATGGGGGTACGGAGGACGGAAGGAAGCGCTCCATGCACATCGTACTCATCTCCGGCAGCCCTCGGTCACGCTGGAGCATAGCCATCGTGGGCGCCGTTGCTCTCGCCCTCACGCAGCCGGGCTCCGCCGCAGCCCAGAGGGATCTGGGGTTTGTGTACCAGGATGGCCGTTGTGTGAATGCCGAGGGTGAAGAGGGTTACAATCCCGGGTTGGAGGGGCAGTGCGGCGACCTCCAGGGGCGAGAGCTCCAGGGAGTGAACCTCGAGGGCAGAGATCTCTCAGGAGCAGACCTCAGAGGAGCCCTGATGACCAACGCCAAGCTGCACGGTGCCATCCTCAGAGGCGCAAATCTCAACAACGCCAACCTCACGCAAGCTGACATGCGGGAGGTCGATTTCCGGGATGCCAGCATGGAGCGGACGGCCATGGCCCGGTCTGTTCTTTCCCGGGCCAACCTCCAAGGGGCCGACATGACCCGCGTGGTGCTGATTGACGCCGTGATGCGGGATGTAGATCTGACCAGCACAAATATGCGGCGTGCGGACCTCAGAGGGGCCGATCTGACTGGAGCCCGCATGCGCAGGGCCCGCCTCTCGGATGCCATGGCCGACGGCAGGACCATTTTGCCCTCCGAAATAACACCGCAGGATCTAGCAAGGCGCGGGATGAGGTTCGTTCCCTAACCGGTTTTCCGACCGACATAGGATATATGCCCCCAAGGGTCCCCCACCTGGCCCGTCGGGGAACCTTGGCCCACCACGGGGCCCATGGGCGGAGGGGAGTGGTCTTTAGCCGTATAGGGTCCCGGTGTCAGATCCGCGTTTCATGATATGAGACCCTTGCAGTGCCAGCGGGGAGCGTAGTCATCGGACCTCCCCCTTCGGGATGGAGAGTGTCCGCCACCGGTCCTGCCTCAGGTGCTTTCCTATATAGACGATCTGGCCCACGTGGTACGCGTAGTGGGTCAACTGACGCACTACTGCCTCGAGCACGCTCAACGGCTGCCCTCGAATGTAGATGGTGCGAAGCAGGTCAGTCTCTGAGAGGTTCTCCAAGGTCTCGAAGAGTCGGTCCCAACCCGCTTGCCAGGTCGACATTATCCCTGCCCGGCCCCCACGGTCCTCCAGGAATTCTCCGTCCCGATTGCGGTTCGGTTTTTCGCCGTCCGTGGTGAAAATGTCGGTCCACCGGGAGCGCATGTTGCCTGAGAGATGCTTCACCAGGATGGAGATGCTATTGGACTCCCCATCCGGCTTGAAGAAGAAGTCAGCGTCATCGATCTGTTCAAAGACCTTTTCGGCAAGGCCTTTGTATTTCTGAAGATCAGTCACTGCAGCAGAGAGAAAGTGCGATGCCGTAGATTGGGTCACATCGTTCATGGTTGCCTTCCGTCAAGCATCCTTACCGTCTTGACTGCTAGGTACCTATCCCATATATAAGCTAGCAATGGTGAAACACATGGCGATTTCTCACACCCCGCGCACTAACGCCTGGACTTGGTGGTGGTATGCCGCACGCACCGGGGTGGGGTCCGCCGTGCTGTAGATCAACAGCTAGGCCAGAATTCAACCCACCTCTGGGCGTCGGAGGTGGGTTTTTTTCTGCCTCCGATCCCGGGGCTACCAGAAAGTCCTGCATGGAATCGGTGTTTGACATCGCCGCCGACCTCGACACTCCAGTGTCGGCATATCTCAAACTGGCGCCTTTCCAACCTCATTTTCTTCTCGAGAGTGTCGAAGGCGGCGACCGGCTGGGGCGGTACTCGTTCGTTGGCTTCGGAGACCCGCTGACGCTCAGACTCGACGGCGAGAACCTCATCACCGACGGAGAAGTGGTTGCAGTCCCACGTGATCGAGCCGCGCTCCTAGGCCTCATCCGCGATACCCTGCGGCGCGCGCCGCGGCCCCGTCCTGAACTCAGCGAGGTTCCGTTCACAGGAGGCCTCGTAGGAATCACTGGCTACGGAATGGCCCGCCGCTTTCATCCCTTCCCCGCTGGAGCCGAGTCGAGTGCCCAGCCGGATGCGGCCTACGTGGCGCCGCCTTCGGTGCTCGTGTTCGATCACCTGACGCGGCGCGTCGCCCTGCTTCATCACGGGCCAGACGATGAGCGAGACGCACTTCGCAAGGAGGTGGCTCAGGCGCTGCGCGGTGCCGTTCCACCGCGACCTCGGGTGACGAAGCACGCGCCGCCACGCCACAGTCTGGAGCCGAGCGCGTTCTTCGGAGCTATCGACAGGA
The DNA here is from genome assembly GCA_039591275.1 of Gemmatimonadota bacterium. Taxonomy (GTDB): domain Bacteria; phylum Gemmatimonadota; class Gemmatimonadetes; order Gemmatimonadales; family GWC2-71-9; genus JBDHDY01. The sequence goes on from JBDHDY010000004.1 coordinate 4,626, forward strand.
TCAAAGAACACATTACTGCGGGGGACGTGTACCAGCTCGTTCTCTCGGTCCGGTTCTCAGGTCAGTGCGACATTCCGCCTTTCGAAGTCTATCGCGCGCTTCGCCTCTTGAATCCCTCCCCGTACATGTATTTCTGCGACTTCGGCGATTTCGCTGTTGTGGGGTCATCACCTGAAGCGCTGGTACGCTTGGAGGGCAGGCAGGCCTTTCTCCGCCCCATTGCAGGTACTAGGCCACGTGGCGCCGATGCAGAGGAGGACGAGGCATTCGAGCGAGAGCTCCTCGCCGATGCCAAGGAAAACGCCGAGCATGTGATGCTCGTCGATCTGGCACGTAACGACCTCGGTCGTGTCGCCGTCCCGGGATCGGTCGTCGTCGAGCCGTACCGTTCGATCGAGCGCTATAGCCACGTGATGCACATGGTGAGCGGCACGAGGGGTGTGCTCGTTCCCGACGCTGATGCCTTCGATCTCTTTGCGGCGTCCTTTCCGGCCGGCACTGTCGTGGGCGCGCCGAAGGTTCGGGCGATGGAAATCATCGACGCGCTCGAGCCCGTGCCGCGGGGCGTCTACGCGGGTACGGTGGGTTACTTCGGCCACGGCGGGGGCATGGATCAGGCGATTGCGATCCGCACGCTCGTTTTCCACGACGGAGCCTATGCGTACCAGGCGGGAGCCGGTGTAGTCGCCGACAGCGTGCCAGAGAACGAACACGCTGAGATTCTCGCAAAGAGCGCCGCACTCGAAGCAGCACTGCAGCTGGCCGAGGAGGGAATATGAGACATCGGGTGCTTCTGATCGACAACTACGACTCTTTCACCTACAACATCGTGCAGGCATTCGCCGTGTTGGGAGCACACGTAGTCGTGCGATGTCATGACGAGATCTCGGTGCAGGAAGCAACCAACCTCAAGCCCACTCATCTCGTGATCTCTCCAGGCCCGGGGCGTCCTGAACATGCCGGGGTCTCCATGGAGATAATCGAGGCGATGATGAGTCACATCCCCGTCCTGGGAGTCTGCCTCGGCCACCAGGCGCTGGCCGCTGCGCTGGGCGGCACCGTCGGATCAGCGCAGCGGCTGATGCACGGTAAAGCCTCGCCGGTATACCACGACAACCGCACGCTGTTTGAAGGCCTACCGAACCCGCTGACGGCCGGCCGATACCACTCTCTTGCCGTCGCCGAGGAATCGCTGCCGGCTGAGTTGGTGGTATCTGCTTACACCTCTGATGGCGAGATCATGGGGGTCCGCCACCAGAACTTGCCTGCCGAAGGAGTCCAGTTCCATCCGGAGAGCGTGTTGACGCCGGAGGGCGACCGCATCCTTCGCAACTTCCTGGATCTCGAATCTCCGGAGCAACGGTCATGAGGGACGTGCTCGAACAGCTGCTCCGGGGCCAACATCTCAGCGAGCCTGAAGCCACCGATCTCCTCGTGTCGTTGACCGATGATTCCGTCCCTCAGGCCATGGCGGGGGCGGTTCTTTCCGCGTTGCGAAGCAAGGGTGAAACCCCCACAGAGGTCCGCGGTTTTGCGAGGGCTATGCGAAATCTGGCACGGCGACCCAGACTTCCCGACGGCAAGCCAGCCGTTGATATCGTTGGCACCGGCGGCGACGGATCGGGAAGCTTGAACCTGTCCACTGGGGCCGCACTCCTGGCGGCGGCCTGCGGTCAGCCAGTAGTCAAACACGGCAACCGTTCGGTTTCGAGCAGATCCGGCAGCGCGGACGTCCTTCAGCACTTGGGCTTGCGTCTCCCATTGGACGAGGAAGCCGCAGGGCGGTGCCTCCAACAAACGGGATTCACGTTCCTCTTCGCACCTTACTACCACCCCGCCATGAAGGCCTTGGCTCCCGTTCGCCGGGCCCTCGGAGTGCGAACCGTATTCAATATCTTGGGGCCACTGACCAACCCCGCAGAGCCGCCGTACTACCTCATCGGCGCATTCAGCGTCGCCGCGGCCCGGTTGATCGCCGACGCGTTGTCCGGGCTTCCCGTGGAGCGGGCCTACGTCGTCCATGGCACTCCTTCATGGGACGAGGCAACCCCTATCGGTCCGTTTACCCTCTTCGACGTGCGAAAGGGATCCGTCACTCGTCGGGAGGTTGACCCTCAAGCCTATGGGCTCCTCCGCTGCCGCCCTAGCGATCTTGCCGGCGGGGACGCCACCGAGAACGCTGACAAGATGCGGGCGACATTCGAGGGAGAGCCAGGTCCTCATCGCGACGCTCTAGCCCTGGGCGCCGCGCTAGCTCTCGAGCTCACTGGCCTAGCTCCAAAGCCGGATACCGCATTGGAGACAGCGCTTGACGCAATCGACAGCGGCGCGGCTTCGCGGTTGCTGCAGGCCTTGCCGGAGTCGGTTCCGCAGGATGATTCGCCTCGTGACTGACTTCCTGGACGCCATGATACGCAGCAGCTCGCAACGCGCGGCAAGTGCAAAGCGTCGCGTGTCGGAAGCCGTCTTGCGAATCCGTGCCCTCGATGCTCCCCAGCCGCCCCCCCTCGTGCTCCACCCACAGGGCTTTGATGTCTTTGCGGAGATCAAGCGCCGTGCGCCATCTACAGGCAGTCTCATTGGAGCTTCCGGCAGCGATGACCAATTCGTTGCAAGGCAAGCCAGCGTCTACGCTCGCGGTGGCGCCGCTGCAATCTCGGTACTTACCGAGCCCGAGGCCTTCGCCGGCAGTCTCTTGGATCTAAGCGAAGCGGCGCGTGCCGTACCCGTCCCGGTGATGCGAAAGGACTTCCTCGTAGACCCGTACCAGGTCCTCGAGGCCCGCGCAGCGGGTGCGGCGGGTGTACTGCTGATCGCGCGCCTACTGGATGATGCTCTCCTGTTGGAGATGGTGGATGCCGCAAAGGAGATGCAGCTCTTCGTTTTGATCGAAGCGTTCGACGAGGACGATCTCGCGCGCGCGGGCAAGGCGGCTTCTGGGTGTGCACGCCTGGGCATAGAAGGGCTGGTCGGGCTGAATACTAGGGATCTGAGCAACCTTGCAGTGAGTCGCGCACGGCTCCACCGGTTGCGTAACGGATTTCTTCCCGATGCGCGGCGTGTTGCCGAAAGCGGCCTCTCCTCCGAGGAGGAAGCCCGTGAGGTCGCCGCACTTGGCTATGACGTGGCACTGGTGGGAAGCGCACTCATGAGGGCCAAGGACGCAACAGCGCTGCTAACTCAGATGATCGCGGCAGGTCGCGCTGCACGGAGCGGAACATGCGCGTCCGCGTGAAGATCTGTGGTATCACCACTCCCGAAACGGCCGTCGCTGCGGCCGAAGCGGGCGCCGACGCCGTCGGGTTTGTGTTTGCCGACTCGCCCCGACGCGTAACCATTTCAGAGGCGGTCGATTTGTGCGCTCATCTTCCTCCTTTTGTCACTAAGGTGGCGGTATTCAGGTACCCCACGAGGAGGGACGTGGCAGAGGTAATCTCCCACTTTCGACCCGATGTTCTCCAAGCCGAGCCGTGTGACGGCATTCTTGACGCCGTAAGTGCTGGTTTCGCGATCCTCCCGGTGTTCCACGATTCCCCTGACCTGGTCGCACAGATCGAACGCTTCTGGGAGAGCCTCGGCTCCCGGTCCGCAGTGCTGCTCGAAGCGTCGGGCCGGGGCGGGAGGGGTGTGGCGCCCGACTGGCAACGCGCAGCACAGATCGCTCACGTTGCACGCCTCGTTCTCGCTGGCGGCCTGGCATCCAAAAACGTCGGCGCCGCCCTTCAACAGGTGCGGCCATACGCGGTGGATGTGAGCAGTGGAGTGGAATCATCCAAGGGAATCAAGGATGCACGCCGAATTGCCGAGTTCATCCAGTCGGTCCACCAATACGCAGCACCCCTGAACGCGGAGTCAAGGGCTTGAGTGATGCGTCCATCGTCTCGCACCACGCGCGACGTTACACCGTGCAGGACCTGATCGCAGGGAACCTCCCCGACCAGTGGGGACGGTATGGCCCCTTTGGCGGCCGCTTTGTGCCAGAGACGCTGGTACATGCACTCACCCGCATGGAAGGCGAAGCCCGTCGGGCACTGTCGGACCAGCAATTTCTCGAGGCGCTTGACCACGAGTTGCGAGGGTGGGTAGGTCGGCCAACGCCGTTAACGCATGCCGTCCGCCTGGGCGAAGCGTGGGGCCGTAACACCGAAGTGTGGCTGAAGCGGGAAGACCTCACGCACACCGGAGCGCACAAGATCAACAACGCGATAGGGCAAGCGCTCTTGGCGGCTCGGCTGGGAGTGAGCCGCGTCGTCGCTGAGACCGGTGCGGGACAGCATGGGGTCGCCGCAGCGGCGGCGTGCGCGCGGCTCGGCTTACCGTGCACCGTGTATATGGGTGCCGTCGACGTGGGCCGGCAAGCACCAAACGTCGACCGCATGCGCCGTCTAGGCGCTCAGATAGTGGAGGTAACCAGCGGAGACCAAACCTTGCGCGCGGCTATCGATGAAGCGCTGCGCGCGTGGGTCGCCGATCCGGACGGCACGTATTACCTGCTCGGCTCCGCCGTTGGGCCGCATCCGTATCCGTGGCTCGTGCGTGAATTCCAATCGATCATCGGTCGTGAAGCCCGCTCCCAAGCCCTGGCACAGTCCGGGCGGCTCCCGGATGTAGCCATTGCCTGCGTGGGCGGTGGCTCGAACGCCATCGGGTTGTTCCATCCGCTGCTCGCCGACAGCCAGGTGGCGCTGTTGGGTGTGGAGGCCGGCGGCACAGGATCACAGCTCGGCAAACACGCGGCGACGCTCTGCTTTGGCTCACCAGGTGTGTTGCACGGGAGTCGCTCATTGCTGTTGCAGGATGAACATGGGCAGGTGATCGAGACGCATTCCGTCTCGGCGGGTTTGGACTATCCGGGCGTCGGTCCCGAGCACGCCTTCCTGCAGACCGTGGGCCGCGTGAAATACGAGGCGATCTCCGACGACGACGCGATCGTGGCCCTCGACGAGTGTTGTGCTCTCGAGGGTATCCTGCCAGCGCTCGAGTCGGCTCACGCGCTTGCCGCAGCCAAACGGTGGGCGGCGCAGCACGGTGGCGGCCACATCTTGGTGGGCCTCTCCGGACGGGGTGACAAAGATCTTCCGTCACTCATGAGCAGTCAGGCGGTACCATGAACAATGACACTGGTTCCGCCCGCATCGAAGGAGCCATCCGCAACGCAACCTCCAACGGCCATCCGGCACTGGCAGCCTTTCTCACAGCAGGCTTTCCGGAGCCGGAGACCTTCACAACGGTGTTACAGTGCGTCGCTGAGGCATCAGACATTGTGGAGGTTGGCGTTCCGTTCAGCGACCCGATGGCGGACGGGGTCACAATTCAGCACTCTAGTCGAGCCGCTCTCGAGGCAGGCGTCACTTTGCCGTGGATCCTCGACGTCATCCGGCAATCCGGCTCCGCAGCACCAATCGTGTTGATGAGTTACCTCAACCCGCTCCTCGCCTTTGGGATCGAGCGGCTGGCGAGAGTTGCACCCGACATCGGCATCTCAGGGTTCATTGTTCCCGATTTACCGTTTGAGGAGTCCGCACAGATCCGCGAGGCGTTCGCTACCACGGGTTCCGCACTGATACAGCTGGTGACGCCCGTGACACCAGGAGATCGCCTCGAGCGGCTTTGTCGTGAAAGTCGAGGGTTCGTTTACGCCGTCACGATGACCGGGACGACCGGTGGAATGGCGGACGAGGGCGCCGAAACACTGACATACCTCGACCAGGTTTGCAGCGTATCACCCATTCCCGTGCTGGCGGGCTTTGGGATCCGCGAGGCTACGCAGGTGCAGCTTGTGGCTGATCACGCCGACGGTGTCATCGTAGGAAGTGCGCTGGTCGAAGTGCTCGAGCGCGGGGAAGATCCCGCCACCTTTCTCCGCAAACTAAGGGAACTCTCCCCGGAAAGGCAGCGAAGCGAATGATCGCCGTCGTGGACAAGACTTGTCCCCTGAAGCTGAAGGCCGAAATCGTTCGGTTTGTGGAGCGTGAAGGTTTCCGCGTCCAGGTGAGCGAAACCGGCGACGAGAGTCTGGTCAGCGTCATTGGTCCTGGCTCCGTTGTGCTCGCCGAGAGGCTCCGCGCCATGCCGGGCGTCACGGACCTGCGCCCGGTTGCGCCGCCGTATCCGCTGGTTTCTCGCGAGCATCGACCAGATAACACACGAGTCAAAGTCGAGGACGTCACAATTGGGGGAGAGACGATCGTGGTGATGGCGGGACCGTGTGCGGTCGAGTCTCTAGAGCAAATCATGAGCGTGGCAGACTGCGTCATGGGCGCCGGTGCACGCCTGCTGCGGGGTGGTGCATTTAAGCCGAGGTCGTCCCCCTACAGCTTTCAGGGGCTCGGCGAAAAGGGACTCGAGCTTCTCGCAGAGGCCCGCGCGGCCACCGGCCTTCGGATCGTTACCGAAGTCGTCGCACCAGAGGACGTACCCCTCGTTGCACGATACGCCGACGTCCTGCAGGTCGGCGCACGCAACATGCAGAACTTCCGGCTGTTATCGGCGGCAGGCGATCAGCCACGGGCGGTGCTGCTCAAACGCGGTATGATGGCCACCGTCGAGGAGCTGCTACTGGCCGCCGAATACATTGTGGCTGCCGGCAATCCTAGAGTCATCCTGTGCGAACGTGGGATACGAACCTTCGAAAAGGCCACCCGCAACACGTTGGACATCTGTGCGGTCCCCGTCCTCAAAGAAAAGACGCACCTTCCCGTAATCGTGGATCCGAGTCATGCCGCTGGCCGGAGGGAGCTAGTGCCGGCCCTCTCCCGGGCGGCGGTCGCCGTGGGCGCCGACGGCCTCATCGTCGAAGTGCACCCGGATCCGGAGAACGCCGTCAGCGATGGACGTCAGAGTTTGACCTTGCAGGAGTTTTCCTCCATGATGGACGAGCTGCGCACGGTCGCCACTGCCCTGCGGCGCAGGCTCTAGAGCCAAACTTCATGTACCTTGTGACGTGTCTCCGTCACAGTTACAGCAAAAAAAAGCGCGGATTTTCATCCGCGCTTTTTCGATCCCACACTTAGTTACTGAGCTAGGCCGTAGGTGTTCGCGCGCTCGCGGTGGCGGGCGCAGCCACGAACGGGCTCGCGACACCCTCCTCCTCCTCCGGAGGCGGTGGAGGCTCAAACCCCTCAGGCGGCTCAACCTCGATCTCGGAGTACCGGTAGATCCCGGTTCCGGCCGGAATCAAATGTCCGATGATGATGTTCTCCTTCAAGCCAAGCAGATCGTCTCTCGAACCACGGATAGCGGAATCCGTGAGCACTCGGGTCGTCTCCTGGAACGAAGCGGCCGAGATGAATGATCTGGTCGTCAGGGACGCCTTGGTGATGCCGAGGAGCAACGGCTCCGACGTGGCGGGGCTGCTGCCCTTCTTCAAAACGCGTTCATTCCGCTCACGGAACGTGAGCTTGTCTACGTTCTCCCCCTCGAGGAAATCCGTGTCGCCGGGATCGAGCACGCGGACCTTTTGCAACATCTGGCGCACGATGACCCCGATGTGTTTGTCGTTGATCTTCACACCTTGCAGTCGATAAACCTCTTGTACCTCGTTCAGCAGATACTCCTGAACGGCGCGAGGTCCTTTGATGCCTAGGATGTCGTGAGGATTGACCGGCCCTTCTGTGAGACGATCACCGGCAAGCACTTTGTCACCCTCGTGGACCCTGAGGTGTTTGCCGGCCGGGACATCATAAGTGTGGACCTCACCGACTTCGGGCTCCACAATGATCTCTCGCTTGCCGCGCTTGATGTCACCGAATTTGACGACACCGTCAATCTCGGAGATCGTTGCTGGGTCTTTGGGACGACGAGCCTCAAACAGTTCGGCAACTCGTGGCAGGCCGCCCGTGATGTCACGTGTTTTGTACGCTTCCCGCGAGATCTTGGCGAGCGTGTGTCCGGCACTGACCTTGCTCTCGTCCTCGCAAGTGAGCTGCGCACCTTCCGGCAGGACATAGCTTCGAATTCGCCGCTCCTTGCCACCCTTGATGGTTTGCACGATTTCGATGTGCGGATGGAGTTTCTTGTCACGGTCCTCGGTGATGACCCGCTGACGGAGGCCGGTGATCTCGTCGAGCTCCTCGCGGACGGTTTCGTCATCGATGATGTCCACGAATCTCACCGTGCCGGCAACATCAGTCAGGATGGGGTTAGTGTACGGGTCCCACGCAAACAGTAGATCGTCGCGCTTGATCTGCTGTCCATCCTCGACGGCCAACGTCGCGCCAAGGGGAACCTGGAAGCGAGAGCGGACGTTGCCCTCATCATCACCTAGCACGAGCTCTCCCTCGTAGCCCGTTACCAGTCGCTTGCCGTCCTCGACCTCTACGTACTGCAGTCGTTCGCCGTAACGGATGAGCCCATCAAGCTTCGTTTTGCGGAACGTCTGCTCCGCGATGCGGGCCGCAGTTCCTCCAATGTGGAAAGTCCGGAGAGTCAGCTGTGTGCCCGGCTCACCGATGGACTGCGCCGCGAGGATGCCTACCGCCTCACCGAGATCTACCATCGCCATCGTGGCGAGGTTGCGGCCATAACACATACGACAGATACCGCGTCGCGCTTCGCAAGTGAGCACTGAGCGAATTTTGATCGCTTCGATGCCCGCATCTTCAACGGCTTGGGCGGCGTCCTCGTCGAGGAGCTGTCCCGCGGCGCACAGCAGTTTTGGGTCACCGTGCTCATCGAGTTCATGGGGATCGACGACGTCGTCAGCCACCACGTTACCGGCGATACGTTCTCCCAGGGGCTCGATAACGTCCTCGCCTTCCTTCAGGGCGGAGATCTCGAGTCCGAGGATGGTCCCACAGTCCTCTTCGGAGACCGTCACATCCTGTGCTACATCGACCAACCGTCGTGTCAGATACCCGGCGTCTGCGGTCTTCAGCGCCGTGTCCGCCAGTCCTTTTCTTGCGCCGTGCGTCGAGATGAAGTACTCGAGCACGGTGAGGCCCTCTCGGAAGTTGGACTTGATGGGGCTTTCGATCACCTCACCAATTCCGCCTGTAAGCTTCTTTTGAGGCTTAGCCATGAGGCCGCGCATTCCAGCCAGCTGGCGAATCTGGTCACGGCTCCCCCGGCTGCCCGAGTCGTACATCAGCCACACGGGATTGAAGCCGCCCCGCGCGGTTTCCAGGTTCCGCACCATGGCGTCCGCAATGTCGTTGTTCGCGTGTGTCCACGCGTCGATCACCTTGTTATAGCGCTCACCGAACGTGATTTGTCCGGTGGCGTATGCCTTTTGGAACCGCTCCACGCGGGCGTTCGCCGCCTCGAGAATTTCTCCCTTCTCCTTGGGAACCTGGAGGTCCTCCACGCCAATGGAGATGCCGCCGAGAGTAGCGTAGCGGAACCCGAATTCCTTGAGCCGATCGAGGAATGTGACCGTGTCGGCGATGCCGGCTTGTCGGTACGCCTCGAAAACCACCGTGGAAAGTGTGCGCTTGCGCAGGGCATCGTTCTGGTAGCCAAGCGCAGCCAGGACACGCCGCGGAAGGATGCTGTTGAACAACACCCGTCCGGCCGTGGTCGGAATCCAACGCGCCTCTTGGCCGTCCGCATCGGCAGGCGGTTCGTACCTGAAGTACAGTGGCGTATGAAAGTCGAGCTTTCCGTTGGTTATGCCCATCTCGACTTCGGCGAGCGTCCCCACATAAGGGGCGTCTTTCAAGCGTTTCTCGAAATCCGTTGGTTCCTTCGTCAAGAAGTAGCAGCCGAGTACCATGTCCTGCGACGGCTCAGCCACGGGGCGGCCATCTGATGGCTTCAGGACGTTGTTGCTCGATATCATGAGCACGCGGGCCTCAAGCTGGCTCTCGAATGACAGCGGCACGTGCACCGCCATCTGATCGCCGTCGAAGTCTGCATTGAACGCCGCGCACACGAGCGGATGGATCCTGATCGCCTTGCCCTCGACCAGCACCGGTTCAAATGCCTGAATACCCAGGCGGTGCAGTGTCGGCGCGCGGTTGAGCATCACCGGGTGATCCTGAATGATCTCCTCCAGGATCGAGTAAACCTCCTCGCTCTCCCGCTCGACGATCTTCTTGGCTCGCTTGACCGTTTCGGCGATACCGGTCTCGACGAGCTTGTGGATGATGAACGGCTTGAAGAGTTCTACCGCCATCGTCTTCGGCAAGCCGCACTGGTGGAGTCGCAGCTCGGGGCCGACGACGATCACCGAACGCCCAGAATAGTCCACGCGCTTGCCGAGGAGGTTCTGGCGGAAGCGGCCCTGCTTACCCTTCAGCATGTCGGAGAGCGACTTCAGGGGCCGTTTTCCACGACCGCGAATGGCCTTTGCGCGTCGTCCGTTGTCAAACAAGGCGTCTACCGCCTCCTGCAACATCCGCTTCTCATTTCGCAGAATGACTTCGGGCGCTCGATGCTGAATGAGCTTCTTGAGCCGGTTATTTCGGTTGATCACGCGCCGGTACAGATCGTTCAGGTCGCTGGTCGCAAAACGACCACCGTCGAGCGGCACCAGGGGCCTGAGATCCGGCGGAAGCACCGGCACAACATCGAGAATCATCCACGCTGGATCGTTACGATCGTCATCCGTATCGCCGGAATTTCGGAACGCGTCGACGATCTTCAGCCGTTTCAACATCTGCTTCTTCCGATGCTGACTTGTCTCGACCGCAACCGCCTTGCGAAGCTCTTCGGACACCTTGTCGACGTCGAGCCGACAAAGCAATTCCCGGACGGCCGGAGCGCCGATGTCCGCAAAGAACTCCGTATCGCCTTCCTCCTTGGCCTTAGCACGGAGTTCTAAATACTTCTCTTCATCCACGAGCTCGTTGGGCTTGACTTCCTGCTGCCCCGCGTCGATGACAACGTAGTTCGTGTAGTAAATGACACGCTCGAGATCCCTCAGGGTGAGGTCGAGCAGGTTCCCCATCGGGCTCGGAAGTGTCTTAAAGAACCAGATGTGCGCCGCCGGCACCGCCAGCTCGATGTGTCCCATCCGTTCGCGGCGCACTTTTGACAGCGTCACTTCGACGCCGCAGCGATCACAGATGACGCCACGGTATCGAATGCGCTTGTACTTGCCGCAGTGACACTCCCAGTCCTTCACCGGGCCAAAGATGCGCTCGCAGAAGAGCCCGTCCTTCTCGGGTTTGAACGATCGGTAGTTGATCGTCTCCGGCTTCGTTACCTCACCCCACGACCACCAAACGCGCTGCCCCTGGAGTTCCAAGCGCTCACGGTCCTTAACCTCTTTGGGTCCGCGAATCTCCTCAGGGCTCGCAATCCGAATTTGGATGTAGTCGAAACTCGAGCTCCGTTGCTCACGTACGCTGCGAAAGTCGATCATCGAGCGCTCTCCTTACTCCTCGGCTTCGTTACTGGATCCGAGCGTCACCTTCAACCCCAACGCCTGCAGTTCTTTCACCAGAACGTTGAACGACTCCGGAATGCCCGGTTCCGGCAGATTTTGTCCTTTGACGATCGCCTCATACACCCTGCTGCGGCCGTTAACGTCGTCGGACTTCACGGTCAACATCTCCTGCAGAACATGCGCCGCCCCGTACGCTTCCAGGGCCCACACTTCCATCTCTCCAAATCGCTGACCCCCGAACTGGGCCTTACCAGCCAAGGGCTGTTGCGTCACCAGACTGTACGGTCCGATCGACCGTGCGTGGATTTTGTCGTCCACGAGATGCGACAGCTTCATCATGTACATCGAGCCTACGGTCACTTCGGAAGCGAACTCTTCTCCTGTCCTACCGTCACGTAGCCGCGACTTCCCAGTCGGCATCAACCCGGCAAGAACCATCAGCTCCCGAGCCGCCGCTTCGATCTTCGCCTCGCTCTTGGGGCCGAGAATCCGCCCCAGATCACTCAAGCCACACTCATGCAGCATCTCGTCCGCTTTCATCTCCTTGAGCTTCGCGGCAGCTTTTTGTCCCGCTTTGAGCGTTTGGCGGATTTGCTTGCTGAGCTCCTCATCCGATTCCAGCTGCTCCCCGTGATATCCCAGTTGGTGACCCGCCTCGACCCGCATGCGCTCGGCGAGTTCTTTGGCCGCATCTTCGAGGAAATCCCGGATCCCATGCAGCACGTCCCGAGTAGCCTGGCTCATGGCACGGCTGGACAACACGTCCATCTGCACGTTGGCCAGGTCCGGCGATCCACCGTTATCGGCCGGTAGTCGCTTCAGATCATCAAGAAGTGTGCGGATCATTTGCGGCTTGAGTGCCGGGGGCCTGGCCGCGAGCCGCAACGTGTCAGACGTCCACGCGAGTCCGGCAATTCGCATGAGCAATCCGATCTCAGCCTCGTTCGCGCCCTGGAAGACCGGAGTCTTGGCTTCAAAGCCAAGCAATCGTGCAGCCCAACCAAGGTGGGTTTCGAGGATCTGACCGACGTTCATACGGCTCGGAACACCCAGTGGATTCAAGACGATGTCCACCGGCGTGCCGTCCGGAAGGAACGGCATATCCTCTTCCGGCACGATACGCGCAATGATCCCTTTGTTCCCATGGCGCCCAGCCATCTTGTCGCCGACCGCGATCTTTCGCTTCTGCGCCAAGTACACCTTCACCAACTGGATGACACCCGGCGGCAACTCGTCGGGCTGGAGGATCTTGTCGATCTGGTCCTCCGATTTCTCCTCGATCTTGGCACGCTCGGCATTGGCTGCCTCGATGGCTGCTCGGATGCGCTCATTAGTGGTCTTCGACGACACCCGCAACGTCTTGAGATCTACGTCCGCTAAGTTGACATCGGCTAGTACCGTCTTCGAGAGCTTGGTGCCACCCGGCAGGTATTCCTCCACCGTCCCGTTCTTGAGCATCAGGCCAACTTCGGCATTCAGCAATAGCTCGTGCATCTCTTCGAACAATGCCGTGCTCACACGCGCCTTTTCCTCATGCTCGAGCTGCCGGACTTCACCGATCCGTTCGCCGCGGTCCTTTTCGACGACCGGGTCCTCGACCCGAGAGAAGATCTTGACATCGATCACGGTGCCTTCCATGCCCGGCGGCGCCTTGAGGGACGAGTCCTTCACATCCTTGGCTTTTTCGCCGAATATGGCCGTCAGCAGCTTCTCTTCGGGCGACAGCTCCGTTTCACCCTTTGGCGTGATCTTCCCGACCAGAATGTCGCCCGGGCCAACGTGGGCACCGATGCGAACGATGCCTCGCTCGTCCAGATCGACCAGGGCTTCGTCCGAGACGTTCGGGATCTCTCGCGTGAGTTCTTCCTGGCCGCGCTTCGTATCCCTCACATGGAGTTCGAGCTCGACAATATGGATCGAGCTATAGACGTCTTCCTTCACCAACCGTTCGGAGATGACGATCGCGTCTTCGAAGTTGTGTCCGTACCACGGCATGAAAGCGACGAGGAGGTTTCGTCCGAGTGCAAGTTCACCGTGATCGGTTGCCGGTCCGTCGGCGACGATCTGGCCGGCCTTCACGCGCTCGCCAACTTGCACGAGTGGCCGCTGATTGACCGCGGTGTCCTGGTTCGTGCGCCAGAACTTCTTCAGGCGATAGCGGTCGTGCTGCATCAGACGGGCGAGCGGCGCGTCGCTCTTCTTGACGTCCTCCAACCCGGTATCGATGATGATCTCATCGGCGGTGACTTTGCTCACAACGCCCGCACGCCTGGCTACCACCACCGCTCCGGAGTCCCGAGCCACCTTTTCCTCGAGTCCAGTTCCGACGGAAGGGGAATCGGGAAAGAGCAGCGGCACAGACTGCCGCTGCATGTTGCTGCCCATCAGCGCGCGGTTCGCATCGTCGTGCTCCAAGAAAGGAATGAGGGCGGCGGCGATGGACACGAGCTGCTCGGGTGCCACATCCATGAAATCGATCCGACCGGGCGGTAGCAGGGGATAGTCGTCCCGCTTCCGGCACAGCGCCGCGTCCCGCACGAATCGACCCTGCTGGTCGAGCGGTGCATTGGCCTGGGCTACCGCGTATTCCTCCTCCTCGGAGGCGGAGAGCCAACGAATGTTGTCGCTAACCTTGCCATTGTCGACTGTGCGATAGGGCGTTTCGATGAAGCCCAACTCGTTCACGCGCGCATACGTGGACAGGCTCGTGATGAGGCCGATGTTGGGCCCCTCTGGAGTCTCGATCGGACACATCCGTCCGTACTGCGAATAGTGGACGTCTCGCACTTCGAAGCCAGCCCGCTCTCGCGTCAATCCGCCCGGGCCCAACGCCGACAGGCGGCGCTTGTGAGTCAGTTCCGCCAATGGGTTGGTTTGGTCCATGAATTGTGAGAGCTGCGAGCTGCCGAAGAACGCCTGAATGACCGCACTGACAGTACGTGCATTCACTAGGTCATCCAGCGTGATCTTGTCCGGATCACTATTTATGCTCATTCGCTCTTTGATGAGCCTGGCCATGCGAGAGAGACCCACCGAAAATTGATTGGCGATCAGCTCACCAACCGTACGTACTCGGCGATTCCCGAGGTGATCGATATCATCAGTGTATCCGCGGCCCTCGGAGAGCTCGAGCAGATACCGGATGATTGCAACGAAATCGTCCTCGGTGAGGACCGTGTGATCGATCGGGACCTTGACTTTGAGCCGCTGATTGATCTTGTAGCGGCCGACCCTCCCGAGATCATAGCGTTTGGGGTTGAAGAACAGTCGCTCCAGCGCTGCTCTTGCCGTTTCGAGGTTAGGCGCATCACCGGGTCGCAGTAGTGCGTAGATCTGCTCCAGTGCCTCGGCCTCCGATGATGTCGGATCCTTGGCGAGCGTGTTCTTGACGATTTGGGATTCGCCCCTCGTCGATGGTACGAGCACATCCACCTTGTAAGCACCCGCCTTGATCAGCTTTTTCTTGAGGGTATCACTAAGTTCCTTGCCTGCTTCGGCGATCACCTCGCCCGTATTCGGGTCCGGGACGTCGAATGCCAGCGCTTGCCGTTCGTCGCGTGAACGGATCGTGGTGAGCGGATCCTCACCACGGATATCAGCGGTGGTGTAGCGCCCAAATACCGTGACACGTTTGACGCCCGCCGTGCGCATCGCCGTGTACAGCTCCTGCGTCAGTTCGTCGCATTCGGCGGCCAGCGGTTCGCCCTCGGGGTCCTCGGGATTCGCAATGGTTTCGGCAATCAGGGAGCCGAGCACGGCACGCCGCAGCGTGCGCTCATCGAGCGGCTTTGAGAGATCGACCGTTCGGGTCGCATAGAACAGCTTGAGGATGTCATTGTTCGTCCCGTAGCCAAAGGCGCGAAGCAGCGCAGTTGCCGGAAATTTCTTCTTCTTGTCGATGTGCACGTACACGACGTCATGGATGTCGATGGTGAATTCGACCCATGAGCCGCGGAACGGGATGATGCGTGCGCTATACAGGCGTTGGCCATTGGGGTGAATCGATTCCTCGAAGACCACGCCGGGCGAGCGATGCAACTGCGAGACGACAACGCGTTCAGCGCCGTTGATTACAAAGGTGCCGAGCGGTGTCAAAATCGGCAGTTCACCGAGATACACCTCTTTCTCGATGATGTCCTTCGGGCGCTTCTTGCCGTCCTCGAGGGTTTCGTTGATGATGAGCCGCAAGGTGGCCTTGAGCGAGGCGGAATAGGTCATGTCCCGCTCAATGCACTCCTCGACTGTGTACTTGGGCTCACCAAGCACGAATTTGACAAACTCCAGAGAGTAGTTGCCGTTCACGTCGGAGACGGGGAAAACTTCTCTGAAAACGCGCTCCAACCCGATATCCGCCCTTTCGCTGTCGTCTCCCAGGAGTAGCGAAGCGAACGAGCGTGTTTGCACGTCGAGCAGGTGCGGCATCGGCATGTGGGCATCGAGCTTGCCGAACGAGATGATGGGCTGAGTCGTGCTCATCTACCTACCTCATAGCAACACAAAAGGCCCCACACCCCCGACCCACGAGCGGACCGGCGGGTGTATTTGGGGCTCGCCTTGCGAGCAGGATTGTTCGTTACGTGTCTTTGCATACCGTCGCTGCTGAATAAGGCCTCGAAGAACCCGCCGCCCAGGTGGCTGCGACGGGCATCGGCCCTATGTCAGTTCGACGGTTGCGCCCTGCTCCTCGAGCTTGGCTTTGATGGTCTCGGCCTCTTCCTTGGATACGTCTTCCTTGACGTTGCTGGGCGCAGAATCGACGACTTCCTTGGCTTCCTTCAGCCCCAGCGAGGTGACCTCGCGCACTGCTTTGATCACCTGGATCTTCTTGGCGCCGATGTCTTTCAGGACGACTGTGAACTCGGTCTTCTCTTCGACACCTGCCGCTCCACCCTCGCCAGCGGCCGCTGGCGCAGCCGCTGCTGCCGCGGGGGCGGCAACGGTGACATTGAATTTCTCCTTGAATGCCTCGATCAGATCAGCCAACTCGATGACCGACATGGAGCCGATGGCGTCCAAGATCTCCTCTTTGCTCAACGTCTTTGTGGCCATATTGCGTCTCTCTCTACAGAGTGTGATTAGGCGTTATCGTCACGTTGTGCGCGCAGGGCATCGAGGACTCCCACCACTTGGTAGAGCATCCCGTTCAGCATCCCCACGAAACCTTGCAGCGGAGCTTGGAACGCGCCCGCAACCTGCCCCATGAGCTGATCTCGGTTGGGAAGCGCTGCCATGTGCTTGACCTCGTCCGCGCTGACACGCTTGCCATCAACCAACCCAGCCTTGATTGCAGGTTTCTTGCCTTGCTCTTTCTGAAACTCGACCAGCACTTTGGCTAGTGAGACCGGATCGGCGCCTCCGAACACGAAGCCAGTTGGCCCCTGCATCGTGTCGTCCAATCCCTCCACCGATGCCTGATGGAACGCGCGAAGGGCCAGCGTGTTCTTGGCAACGACGTACTCGGCACCACTGGCCCGGATCCGTCTCCGAAGCTCGGTGACGCTCTTGACGGACAGGCCGGTAAAATCAGTGACATAGACGTTGCCAGACTGCGTCAAATGATCCGCGAGGTCGGCGATGACCTCGTGCTTTTTAGATTTGTTCATCGATACACCGCTGTGTCTACGCTCACGCCAGGACCCATCGTACTCGATACAGTGACCCGTTTGACGTACGCCCCTTTAGCCGCCGTCGGTTTCGCGCGCATTACCGAGTCCATGAAGGCGTCCAGGTTCTCGTGTAACTGGTCAACCGAAAAAGAGCGCTTGCCAATTGGGGCATGAAGATTACCGGTCTTGTCGACCCGATACTCGATCTTGCCGGCTTTGATCTCCTTGACCGCACCCTCGATCTCCATTGTCACCGTGCCGGACTTGGGGTTCGGCATCAAACCCCGAGGGCCCAACACACGACCCAGCGGGCCAACTTTTCCCATCATATCCGGCGTCGCGACCACCACATCACAATCGAGCCAGCCTGCTTTGATCTTGTCGATGTATTCCGGGCCTACGAAATCGGCACCTGCGGCCTCGGCTTCCTTCGCCTTGTCCCCCTGTGCAATAACCAGAACGCGCACTGTTTTTCCCGTGCCATGCGGCAACACGACCGTACCACGGACCACTTGATCAGCATGGCGGGGATCCACGCCCAGATGGACTGCTACGTCGATGCCTTCATCGAACTTGGCAAACGCAGCCCCCTTGGCGGCTTCCAACGCTTCCCGCGGAGCGTAGCGCTGTACCCGGTCGATCGTGGCGGTTGACGCCTGAAATTTCCGCCCGTGCTTCATCAGTCCGCTACCTCCAGGCCCATGGACCGGGCCGTGCCAGCTACAATGTTCATCGCTGCTTCGATGCTGCCGGCATTGAGGTCGGGCATTTTGATTTCCGCTATCTTGCGGACCTGCTCCCGCGTCACCTTCCCAACCTTCTCCCGGTTCGGCGTGGCCGACCCCTTCTCGATGCCGGCCTCCTTGCGCAACAGCACGGCCGCTGGTGGGGTCTTGGTTATGAACGAGAAGGAACGATCGTGATAGATCGTAACCTCGGCCGGAATGATTGTCCCCGCTTGGCTTTGGGTCTGCGCATTGAACTGCTTGCAGAAATCCATGATGTTGACGCCGTGCGGGCCGAGTGCAGTGCCCACTGGCGGTGCAGGGTTGGCCTGGCCAGCGGGAACCTGCAATTTGACGAAGCCAATTTGTTTCTTCGGTGCCATGATACTCCCTTTGAACGCCGGGATTTTACTCCCTGGCTCCCACGTGACCCCGTGGTAGGGGTAGGCCCACGCTGCTTAGTGAGCCTTGAGCTGTAAGTAGTCCAACTCCACGGTCGTCGGCCGTCCAAACAAGCTCACGCTCACGCGCACCTTGCCCTTGTCCGACAGCACGTCCTCCACCGTCCCATTGAATTCGGAGAATGGGCCTTCGGTGATTTCCACGACCTGGCCGACCATGAATGGGATCTCTTCCTTCGTTTCCGGCTCCTCCAATGCCTCCTCGATGCCCAGGAGTCGGTTGACCTCCTCCTGTCGCAGTGCCTGGGGAGTCCAGCCCTGACCCACAAACTTGATGACGCCCTGGATGCTGTTGATGATATGTGTGGTATCCTGATTCAACACCATTTCCACCAGGACGTAGCCCGGAAACACCTTGCGCTCGACCGTCACCTTCTTGCCGTTCTTGATCTCCACGACTTGCTGGGTGGGGACCAAGGCCTGACGAATGAGGCGATCATCAGGGTCGCACGGATCGGCCTGGATCCGGTGATCGATGAGCGACCGCACCTTGTTCTCATGTCCGGCGGTCGTCTGAATCGCATACCAACGATGTTCCATGACCGTTCCGATCACCTGAGTACGCGACCCAGCAGGTCTATCAGCAACAGTGAAAAGAACCAATCCATGATCCCGATCACGATGCCGATGATGATCACCACGACGATGATCACCCCGGTGGATTTCCGAAGTTCGATCCAGCCTGGCCATGTGACCTTCTTCACTTCCGCGCGAACGTCCCGGGCATAGGTCGCCGATCGAACGGCGAACGCCAAGACACCCTCGCGCCACCACACCAAGGCACCGAGCACCGCCACCGCTGCGACCCCACCCACAACAAGGGTGAGATCCACGTTACTTCGACTCCTTGTGAAGCGTGTGACTGCCGCAGCGACGGCAGTACTTCTTCCACTCCACGCGCTGCGCGTGCTTGCGTTTGTTCTTGGTCGTGAAGTAGTTCCGACTCTTACAGTCGGTACACGCCATGATGATGTTCTCTCGTGGCATCGCTCGTCAGGCGGTGTGGCGGTTCGTCCGCTCCACCTGCCCCTCCTGCCGCGTCGTCAGTCTATGTATGTTGGACAGAGTGTCTGGCGTTCCCTCCGCCCCACGTGCCCTCTCTGCGTTATTCCAGAATCTTCGTCACCACGCCAGCGCCAACGGTGCGGCCGCCTTCCCGAATCGCAAACCGCAAACCCTCCTCCATCGCTATCGGCGTGATCAACTCAAT